>CAZDBC010000118.1:0-8403 GCA_964503295.1 uncultured Kiloniellaceae bacterium
GAGCAGGGCAACCGGGTCGTCGAAATCAACCTGATGTAGCAGCGGGGGGACGGCGGCCGGGCTCGGCCCGGCCGCTTGCGGGGCTTCCCGCCGCGTGCCTTCGATGGCGAACCCCCTGGCCCCGGTCAGGGGGTTCGCCGTTTTTCCCGGTGCCCGCGCGGACCGTTTGGGTTAACCGGCGTTTCACGACTCGTGGTCTACCACAGCGGTACGTGCCCGCGGTCGTGCCGCTCGCTCCCGCCGCTTGATCTGGTGGCCATCCGCGCGTTATCCCGCGCGGGGCGCGGGCTGCGCCGCCCGTCGGTGCGAGGCCCGGAAGCGCCGGGACCCCCTGTCGAAGGATCGAGGCCGATGCTGGTCGTCATTCCCAACGTGCTCAGTGCCGAGGAGCTCCAGTCGATCCATGCCGGGCTGGAGCAGTGCAGCTTTGTCGACGGCAAGGCGACCGCCGGCTACCGGGCCAAGCGGGTCAAGCACAACCAGCAGATGGACCGCGAAAGCGGCCCGGCCGAGGAGATCAAGAGGACTGTCATCCAGGCGGTCCTGCGCAATCCCCTGTTCCGCGACGTCGCCCTGCCGCGCACCATTCGCCCGCCGCTGATCAGCCGTTACGAGCCGGGCATGGAATACGGCCGGCATGTCGACGACGCCCTGATGGGCAGCCAGCGCAAGGAACGCTCCGACATCTCCATGACAGTGTTCCTCAACGACCCGGCGAGCTATCAGGGCGGTGAGCTGATATCCTACAGCTCGATGGGCGAAAAGCGGGTCAAGCTGCCGGCCGGCCAGGCCGTCGTCTATCCCTCCAGCACCCTGCACCGGGTCGCCCCGGTCACCGAGGGCGTGCGCCTGGCCGCCGTCACCTGGGTTCAGAGCTACGTGCGCGACCCGGCCCAGCGCGAGCTGCTCTACGACCTGCACCGGATTCGCGTCGCCTGCCACAAGGTCATGCCGGACAGCCTGGAAGCGGATCTCGCCTTCAAGAGCTATTCCAACCTCCTGCGCATGTGGGCCGACACGTGAGCCGGCGCGCGCGCCACGCCACCGGCTGACCGGCCGGCCTGGCGAACGCGCTTTCGACAGGGGCAACGAGGGCCGTGAAGGTCGCCGTCGTCACGCCGTACCACCGCGAACCCGAAGACTGGCTGCGGCGGTGCCACGAGTCGGTGCGCGCCCAGCGCCACCCGTGCACCCACATCCTGGTCGCCGACGGCCGCCCCAACCCGCTCGTCGAGTCGTTCGACGTCCAGCACATACGCCTGCCGCGGCCCCACGGCGACTACGGCGACACGCCGCGCGCGCTCGGCGCGCTCTCGGCCATCGCGCAGGGCTTCGAGGCGATCGCCTTCCTCGACGCCGACAACTGGTACAAGCCGGGCCACATCGCCTCGCTGGTCGCCCTGCACGAAGAGACCGGCGCGGCGGTGTGCACCGCGGTGCGCGAGTTCCGGCGCCTCGACGGCTCCGTGCTCGGCGTCTGCCCCTACAGCGACGGCGAGCTCTTCGTCGATACGAGCTGTTTCTTCCTGACCGCCGCGGCCTTCGCGGTCGTGCCTGAACTGGCGCTGATGCCGAAGCCCTTGCACACCATCGGCGACCGGGTGCTGCTGTATCACATCAAGCGGCTGGGTCTCCCGCGCGCCCACAGCTGGCGCGCCACCTTGTGCTACCGCGGCACCTCGAACTTCGAGTACGAGCTGTTCGGCGAGATGCCGCCGCCGGAGGCCGCCAAGACACGCAGCGAGGTCGGCGAGGCGCTGCGCTGGGCGGCGGCCAACGGCTGGCCCGACCTGTCCTGCCGGACCACCGTAGAGCACCTGAAGTCGGTCCGGCCCCGCATCCTGGTCGAGCCCGACTGAGCGCCGACTGGAGGGAGCCCGCCCGGCCAATGCGCATCCTCTTCACCCTCGCCCACTACTTTCGCCAGGAGGCCAAGGGCTTCCACGGCTCGGAGAAGGACCCGGCGCGCCGGCTGCGGGTGCTGGCCGAGACCCTGCTCGCCCTGCACCAGACCTTCGGGCCGCGCCAGGCGCTGCTCCATCCGCCCGAACGGGCGACCCTGCCGGCCAACGAGGACTGGCGCCACGAGATCGAGGTCGTGGTCTGCACCACCGGCGACGACCACCTGGTCGGGCACCTGCCGGCGGGCCTGTGCCGGCACCACCCGACGGCGGCCAAGCCGCGCCTGCTCGGCTACGAGTGCCACGCCGTGCTGCGCGACGGGCTCGGCGACTACGACTACTTCTGCTTCCTGGAAGACGACATCCTGGTCACCGACCCGCTGCTCTTCCTGAAGCTCGAGTGGTTCACCGGGCTGGCCGGCGACGAGGCCCTGCTGCAGCCGAACCGCTTCGAGCGCGCCCTGCGCACGGCCGTCTTCAAGCTCTACATCGACGGCAACCTGGTCGATCCGAAGATCAGCCCCCGCTTCCAGGACCGCACGCAGCGCCCGCGCCTGACCGCCGAGTTCCTCGGCCGGCCGGTCGTTTTTCAGCGCATCGACAATCCCCATTCCGGCTGTTTTTTCCTCAACGCCGCGCAGATGCGGCGTTGGAGCGAGGCGCCCTACTTCCTTGACCGGGCCGAGGGCTTCTGGGGCCCGCTCGAGAGCGCCGCGACCCTCGGCATCATGCGCAGCTTCGCGGTCTACAAGCCGGCGCGCGAGAACGCCGCCTTCCTCGAGGTGCTGCACGGCGACAATCGCTACCTGGGCCGGCGCCTGAAGCTGGCCGAGGCGCCGCCGCACCGCTTCTGAGCGCGCTTGCGCCGGCCGGTTCAGGGCCACAGCAGGCCGCGCGGCCGCGGCCCGGCCGTGCGCCTTGCCGCCAGGATCCGGCCGGCGGCCGCCGCCTGGGCCGGCTCGGTGACGACCAGCGCGGCGACCGCTTGGTCCTCCAGCGCTTCCGGCGGCCGCACCTCCAGCCCGCCGCCGGCCAGGAATCGGCCCTGCCGCTCGGCGCGGGCGTCGATCAGCATCGCGCCGGCGGTGCCGTCCTTCAGCAGGTCGCACAGCACCGCCGCGCGGAGGCCGGCGCCCCAGACGACCAGCCGGCCGCCGTCGCGCCCGGCCGCGGCCTGCAGCGCGCGCAGCCTGTCGCCGCTGCGCGCCAGGCGCGCCGGCAGGGCCTCGGCCAGGCGGCCGAGATGTTCCAGTTCCCGGGCCTCGTCCCGGCTCGCGCCGGCATCGCCCGGCTCGGCCGCGGCGCGCGCCGTGGCGGCGCGTCGCCGTCCGCCGTCCACCGCTTCCAGGGCGAGCAGCTCGAACCCGGCCTTGCCCAGCAGGCGGCGCAGAGAGCCGGCGCTGAAGGCCGCACCGGCGTGTTCGGCCAGCGCCCAGGCACCTGAGAGACCGAGCAGCCAGCCGGCGTCCGGCAGCTCGAAATAGTAGAGCGTGTCGCGCGGCCGCCGGCTGGCCGCCTTGAGGCGGTAGAGCAGGTCGCCCGGCCGCGCGCTCCCGGCCAGGGCATCCCGGCACACGAAGAGCTCGCGCTCGGGGCCGTCGTCGCGGCTGTCCGGCGCAAGCCGTCCGACCTCGGCGAGGCCCGCCGCCTCGAGGGCCGCGATCGCCGGGGCCGCTTCCGCAGGTGTCGCGGCGATTACCCCGGCATTCAGGCCGGCGAGCTGATAGCGCCGGGCCAGCGCCGCGAGGCGGCTGGCCCGGCCAGGGTCGGCCGGCGCCGGATCGTCCATCGGCGCGCTGCCGGTCGCGGCATCGGGGAACAGGTGGCCGCACGCGGCGCAGAAAACGAAGACCACGGGCCGGCGCGGCGCCGCGCGCGCCGCGCTGGCATCGCCGTGCAGGAGTTCCGGGACGGCCGGCGGCGACAGGCCCGTCTCCAGGGGCCGGACTCGCCAGCCGCCGCACACCGGGCAGGCGGCGGCCTCGGACGGTGCCGGGCGCGCCCCGCGGGCGGGAAAGCCGGGCCGCCGCGTCATCCTTGCGCCGTGCGGGTCGACGGGCGCGGCCGGGTGCGCCGGCCCTCGACGGGGCGAAAAGCCGCGCAACGCGCTTCTCCGGCGGGCGAGTACTTCTCTGGGCTTCGAAGTCGTCGAGTAGGGCGGCGTGGCCGCTTTGTGGCAGAAAGACGGCAGTCCCGGCTCTTTAGCACGAAAAAGCGCTTTTCATGGCCGGAACCTGTGAAAGACATGCATTATATTTTGCCAATACTGAAAATCTATTTTCTTTCGTCGCCTTGTTAATAAACTCTGCCCCGTCTCTTAACCAAAGATCGTAACATATTAATCCGCAGAACTTGAATCTCATACAGTGTTGTATGGCTTTCGGCGCCAAAGTTGTTGATCCGCGAGTCCGCCTTCCGCAGACTGCGCTTAATTTCGGCTTAACCTATACGAGCGGCCTGAGCCAGTAGGCAAGGGCGGGCGTTATTGGACTTTAAGGAGACGGACATGACCGAGGATCTTTCGCGCGGCACGGGCGAGGGCGTCGAAGTTGCCAAGGAGGCGACGGACGCCGGTAACGAAACCGCGTCGGAGGTGGTGACCGCGGCCGAGGGCCAGGCGGTCGTCGCCGGCCAGGCGACCGGTCCCGTGGTGGTCACCGAGCCCGCCCCCGGCGACACGCGCACGATCGCGGCCCAGGCCGGGCAGCGCTACGTCCTCGACTTCAACCCGGCCGAGGCGCAGATCAGCCTTGAGAACGGCAACTTGGTCCTGACCTTCGACAACGGCGCCCAGCCCGACGGCCGCATCGTCTTCGAGGGCATGGTCGAGGCCTCGGCGGCGGTCAATCCGCCGATCTTCGTCATCGGCGGCGAGGACATCGCCGCCAACCAGATCGTCGGCCAGGCGATCGCGCTCGCCGAGGGCGAGACGCTGGAGACCGCGGCCGGCGCCGCCGGCGCGCCGATCGGCAGCGGCGTCAACGAGTACAATGACGACCTCGGCGACATCATCGCGCTGCTCGATCCCGAAGGCGTGATCCCGCCGGTCGTGCTCAACAACGAGCTGAACATCGTCGAGATCCTTGAGGATCCCCTCCTGATCGAGGAGGAAGCGCCGCCGACGGTGATCATCAACGAGATCGGCCTGTCGGTGCGCCTGACCCTGCCGGGCGAAGAGGGCGAGACGCCGGGCACGCCGGGCGAATACGGCGAGCCGACGGCTCTCGTGCTGGAATCGGAAGAGGAAGGTGAGCTCTATAACTTCATCGAGCTCTACAACAACACCGACAGCGCGACCGCAACCGCCGGCACCACGGTCGAGATCCTCGGTCCTGACGGCGGCGTGGCGACGGTCGTGTTGCCCGACGGCGTCACCATTCCGGCCAACGGCTTCATGGTGCTCTACCAGCTGGCCGACGAGGACGGCGTCGACAACCCGGACGACACGGTCCAGGTGTTCATCTTCGATTCCAACGGCAACGTCGTCGACGACTTCTCGATCGATTCGCCGGACTGGGGCGTCGGTCCCGACACCTCCTGGCCCCTGGCGGTCAACGTGCCCGGCATCGACACCTTCGCGGCCAATCTCGATGCCGACGACCTCGGCGTCCTGACGGATGCGGAGTGGCAGCTCAAGGACGTCGCCGGCAATCCGATCACGGTCGACCCGGCCGACTTCGGCCTGGTCAACCTGCCGGCCGACCCGACCGGCGCCGACGATGCGGCCGGCTTCGGCAACAACGAGACCTTCAACGGCTTCCTCGGCCAGGGCATCCACATCTTCTCGCGCGTCTACGACGACGACCCGGCCGACGGCCCCGGCTCGCCGAACCCGATCGACACCGACAGCCAGAACGACTGGACCAGCAACAACATCCCGACCGACGGCGCGCTCAACGACGTCGACGCTTTCGGATCGGGCGATGGTGCGCTGATTCTGAACAACGAGGGGAACATTCTCTTCATCGCCCCCGATGGCACGCCGTCGATCGCGGTCACGCACGCCGAGATTTCTCCGGTTATTGGTGGGTTTATCCCAAACTTTCCTAACAACGGCATCGCGCAGGGCCCTGACGGGACGATCTATTTCACCGAGCAGGTTTCCGATGCGATCCTGAAGAAGACGCCGGGCGGCAGCGTCGAGATTGTCGCGTCGAGCGCCGCGATCTCGGCGGCGGCCGGCGGCAGCGACCCTGAGGATCTGGTCTTCGCGCCCGACGGCTTCCTCTACGTCGTCGAGGACGGCAGCAACTCCGTCCTCAAGGTCGATCCGGACACGGGCGTCGTGAGCGTCCTGACGAGCGCGGCCGACCTGACCGGGCTGGCCGAGTTCGGCTCGATCGGCGACATGGCCGGCCTGATCGTGAGCCAGGACGGAACCAAGCTCTATCTTGCGGTCGATAGTAGCCCCAACGGGATCATCGAGATCGACATCGCGACCGGAACGCCGAGCACGGTGACGGTCGATCCTGTCTTCGACGATCTGGACGTCTTCATGACCCTGGCGCCCAACGGCGACATCATCGTCGCCGACGATTCTGGCGCCGACACCATCTTCCGGGTCACGCCGGCCGGTGCGGTCAGCGTGTTCCTGAGCGAGGCCCAGATCGAGGCGGTTGCCGGCACCGGCGTCGATCTCGAGGGCGGAATCTGGTTCGACAGCGACGGCAACTTCTATATCGCCGAAGAGAACACCTCTTCGGTGCTCAAGTTCGACTCGGTTGATCCGGCGACCGGCGCCGTCGACCCAGCCGGCAGCATACTGGTCAGCGAGGCCGACATCCTGGCCGCCCTCGGCACCGCCGTGGACTACGAGGGCGGTGCGATCGCGGCCATCGGCGGCACGGTCGACGCCAACCCCTGGGACAAGCGCTACGACGACATGGATCCGAACCAGCCCAACGCGGCGGTCGATCCGGCCGAGGCGCAGGACTACGCCGGCCAGAACGTGCTGGTCGGCGAGCCGACCGACGGTTTCGAGGGCTTCGTCGAGGGCGCCAAGCTCGAGGGCTGGGCGGCGCCCGACTTCCTGTTCGGCACCGACTACGGCGACCAGCTCTACGGCGGCTCGCAGGATCTCGTCCAGCTGCAGGAGCAGTTCCCGGCGGACTACATCTCCGCGCCGGGCGAGAAGGGCGAGTTCGCGGTCGGCGACGCCGGCAGCTACGGCGCGCCCTACAACGACCACAACGACTTCCTGATCGGCGCTGATGGTAACGATCAGCTCTACGGCGGCTCCGGCGGCGACTACCTGATCGGCTCGGAGGACGACGACACCCTCGACGGCGGCTCGGGCGACGACCGCCTGTTCGGCGACCAGAGCACCGGGCTCGGCTTCGGGCCGGCGCTCGACGGCATGGTGAACGACAACGACTTCGGCAACGACGTCATCGGCGGCGACGACGTCAAGGTCGGCTTCGAGGGGCCGATCATCGTCTTCAGCACGAGCCTGGTGGACAGCCCGGGCGGCGGTGAGTACGAAAACGGCTCCGGCGGCCCGTCCTACGTCTTCAGCGGCGGCAACGACACCATCGACGGCGGCGAGGGCCAGGACCTGATCGGCGGCGAGAACGTCTCGCTCGCCTTCGGATTCGGCGACTACGGTTACGGCTTCGATGGCCTGGAGGGCGGCTTCGGCGGCGGCTTCGCCGTGGCCGAGAACCACAACCAGGACTTCGGCACCGACGACACGCCCGACGGCATCGGCCGGGTCGGCTTCGGCGTCGCCAACGACTCGATCCAGGGCAACGACGGCAGCGACACCATCGCCGGCGAGTCGGCGGCGCTCGGCTTCGGCGGCGCCTTCGCCAGCGTCTACAACGAGGTCTCGGACAACGGCGGGGATGGCCTGGAAGGCGGCGACGGCATTTTCGGCCGCGCGGGTAACGATTCCATCCACGGCGGGACCAACACCTACAGCGGCGAGTACGGTCTCGACGACGTGATCGGCGGCGAGGCGGTCGCGGTCAGCTACGGCGACGGTGGCGAAGGCCAGCCGCGCGAGATCGAGCTGGCGTTCGTCGCCGGGCCTATCTTGAACGGCTTCTCCGACGCCCACGCGCAGGTCTGGAACCAGGCGATCGACGGCGGCGAGGCGGGCAACGACACCATCGTCGCCGACGAGCCCTCGGCCTACGGCGAGTACGGCGAATACGGCGAGGGCGGCGGCGACAACGACGTCATCGCCGGCGAATCGCTGGCGCTGAGCTTCTTCGGCGCCGCGCACGCCTCCTCGCTCAACCAGGCGGAGCAGTCCGGCGCGCCGGTCGACGCGCCGCCGTCCGCGGGTAACGATTCCATCGTCGCCGGCGACGGCGACGACATCGTGGCCGGCGATGCGGGCGCCGGCGCCCCGTTCTTCGCGCTGGCCGAGGCCTGCAACACCGCGACCTACGGCGAGGGCGGCACCGGCACGGCGGGTAACGACACCATCGAGGCCGCCTACGGCGACAACATCGTCTCCGGCGATGCGCTGGCCTACGCCGGCGAGGAGGCCGTTGCG
>CAZDBC010000119.1:0-8391 GCA_964503295.1 uncultured Kiloniellaceae bacterium
GTGTACCCAGCGTTCGAGGGCCACTCCCTTCGGGTTGTCGCGCAGGAAGACGTACTCGGCCCAATCGGCATCGTTCAGGCTCTCCGGCAGCTTGGGACGCGCAATGTGCGCCTCGCCGCCGTAGCTGAATTCGATTTCGGCGCGCGGGCCGCAGAACGGGCAGGGGATCAGCAGCATGCCGTATTCCTTCGCGCTCAGTGGGCCACGGCGGCGGCGCCGTGTTCGTCGATGAGGTAACCGCTCTGGTAGCGGTCCAGGCTGAAAGCGGCGTTCAGCGCGTGCGGTTCGTCCTTGGCCATGGTGTGGGCGAACACCCAGCCCGAGCCGGGCGTCGCCTTGAACCCGCCGGTTCCCCAGCCGCAGTTGATGTAGAGGCCCTCGACCGGGGTCCTGGAGATGATCGGGCTCGCGTCGGGGTTGACGTCGACGATGCCGCCCCACTGGCGCAGCATGCGCATGCGCCGGAACAGCGGGAACAGCTCGCAGATCGCCCCAAGCGTCTCCTCGGTGACCGGCGTGCTGCCGCGCTGGCCGTAGCCGAGATACTTGTCGACCCCGGCGCCGATCACCAGCTCGCCTTTGTCCGACTGGCTCACATAGGCGTGCACGGCGCTCGACATGACGACCGTGTCGAGAACCGGCTTGACCGGCTCGGAGACCAGGGCCTGCAGTGGCACCGACTGCACCGGCAGGCGGAAGCCGGCCAGATTGGCCAGTACGCTCGAATGGCCGGCGACGACGAGTCCTACCCTGTTGCTGCGAATCGTGCCCCTGGCCGTGCGCACGGCGGTCACCCGGCCGTTTTCGATATCGAAGCCTTCGACCGGGCAGTTCTGGATGATGTCGACGCCCAGCGCATCGGCGGCACGGGCATAGCCCCAGGCGACCGCGTCGTGGCGGGCCGTGCCCCCGCGCCGCTGCAGCGAGGCGCCGAGCACCGGGTACCGGCCGTTGGCGCGCAGGTCCATGATCGGGACCATCTCCTGAATCTGGCGCGGCGAGAGAAATTCCGAATCGATGCCGTTGAGCCGGTTGGCGTTGACCCGGCGCGACAGCTCGCGCAGGTCGTGCTGGTTGTGCGCCAGGTTGAGCACGCCGCGCTGGCTGAACATGACGTTGTAGTTGATCTCCTGCGACAGGCCCTCCCACAGCTTGAGCGCATGCTCGTAGAGCGCCGCCGATTCGTCCCATAGGTAATTGGAGCGGACGATGGTGGTGTTGCGACCGGTGTTGCCGCCGCCAATCCAGCCGCGCTCGATCACGGCCGTATTTGTGATGCCGTGCAGTTTGGCGAGGTAATAGGCTGTCGCCAGCCCGTGGCCGCCGCCGCCGACCACGATCGCGTCGTAGGCCGGCTTGGGCTCGGGAGTGCGCCAGGCCCGCGGCCAGTCCTCATGGTAGCTGAGGGCATTGCGCAGCAGGCTGAAGATGGAGTAACGGCTCTTCATGCTGCTTCGCCTGCTCCGCCACCCTGTCCGCCTGTCGGGCCCGTCCGAAGTCGGATCTTTACCATTGCCGGTCATGATCGCATCGGCGCCGGCCCCGATGCAACTCGGGGCGCGGGACCCGGGCGAACCGCGGCACAGCACCCGAAGGTGCGGGCCGCGGCTAGCGGGTGAACGGCCGAGACTTTTCCGTTCGCGACATGGAAATCTTGTGCCAGACTCCCCAGATTCGTTCGTAGTAGGGCAATAGGCGAAGCTCGCTGCCGGAGGATCGCGTGGAACAGACCCGTCGTTTCGCCATCGTTCTGATTCCGCGCTTCTCCATGATCTCCTTCTCGGCCGTGGTGGAGCCCTTGCGCCTCGCCAACCATGTGAGCGGACGTCGCCTCTACAGCTGGACGCTCCATTCGGTCGACGGCAAGCCGGTGACCGCCTCCAATAGCATCGTTCTGACCCCCCACGGCGACCTCGAGGCGGCGGTGGAGGCGAGCTGCGTGCTGCTCTGTTCCGGCCTCGACGTTAACCAGTACGAAAGCAAGACGCTGAGCTCCTGGTTGCGCCGCATGGACCGGCGCGGCGCGGAGATCGGCGCGATCTGCACCGGCAGCCGGCTGCTTGCGGCGACCGGCCTGCTCGACGGCCATCGCTGCACGATCCACTGGGAGAACCTGGCCAGCCTGGGCGAGGATTTCCCGGAGTTGGAGGTAACCCCCGAGCTGTTCGAGATCGATCGCAAGCGGCTGACCTGTTCGGGCGGAACCGCGGCCATCGACATGATGCTTAACGTGATCGCCCGCGAGCACGGTCACGAGTTGGCCGCCGGGGTTGCCGACGAGCTGCTCCACGAGCGCATTCGCGACCGTCACGATGTCCAGAAGGTCTCGCTTCCCGCGCGTCTCGGCGTGCGGCACCAGAAGCTGCTCAAGGTGATCGAGTTGATGGAGCGCAATCTGGAGGAGCCGCTCAGCCGGTCCCGCCTCGCAGTGGAGACCGGCCTGTCGACGCGCCAGCTCGAGCGCCTGTTTCGCAAGTACCTCAGCCGCTCGCCGGCGCGCTATTATCTCGAATTGCGGCTCAACAAGGCCCGGCTGCTGCTGTTGCAGACCAACATGTCGGTGATCGACGTCGCGCTCGCCTGCGGCTTCGTCTCGGCCTCGCACTTCTCGAAGTGCTACCGGGATTGCTTCGGGCGTACCCCGCGCAACGAGCGTGGGCTCTCGAGCCCCGACGGCGAGGCCGGATTCGAGAACGAAGTCGCCGTCAACAGCTAGCTGGCCTGCGTCCCCGACGACCCGTTCGGCGGGCACCGTCCGCTCCGGAATACCGGTGCGCGCTACCGGATTCGGCGCGGCCGTGATATTCAAGCGGGAAACTGCTTAATGCCTTGCCAGCCATGGGGGTCTCCGGAGCCGGATGGACTTCGGCAATCAGCTCATCCTGGTCTGTGCTGGCCTGGTCTTCGTCAGCATCTTCGCGGGCCTCATCTCCCAGCGCATCGGAGCCCCGCTGCTCCTAGTCTTCTTGGCCCTCGGCATGCTTGCCGGCGAGGACGGACCCGGCGGCATCGACTTCGACGATTTCGAGGCGGCTTACATGATCGGGGCGACGGCGCTCGCGATCGTGCTGTTCGACGGCGGCCTGCGCACGCCGCTCGACCGCCTGCGCCTGGCCGCCTGGCCGGCCCTGCTGCTGGCCACGTTCGGCGTCGTGATCACGGCCGCAGTTACCGGCGCCTACGCCAAGCTGGTGCTCGGGCTGGGCTGGCTGGAGGGCTTGCTGATCGGCTCGGTGGTGGCCTCGACCGATGCAGCGGCGGTCTTCTTCCTGCTGCACCTCAAGGGCACCAACCTGGTGCGACGGGTTGGGGCCACGCTCGAGGTCGAATCCGGGCTGAACGATCCGATGGCGGTCTTTCTGACCGTCACCCTGATCGAGCTCGTCCAGTTCGGTCTACCGGAGTCGGGATGGCCCACGCTGAGCGCGTTCGGAGCGGACTTCCTGCTGCAGATCGCAGGCGGGGCGATGATGGGCCTGGCGGGCGGCCTTGCTCTCTTGCGCCTGATCAACGCCGTCCAGCTGGCCAGCGGACTTTATCCGATATTGGCGCTGTCCGGCGCCTTGTGCATTTTCGCGGGCGCGCAGGTCATCGGCGCCAGCGGCTTCCTGGCCGCCTATCTCGCCGGCCTCGTGCTCGGCAACAGGCGACACCGTGCGACCCAGTTGATCGACCGCTTCCAGGACGGCTTGGCCTGGCTCAGCCAGATCGTGATGTTTCTCATGCTCGGGTTGCTGGTGACACCGTCGGAGCTCCTTGCCAATCTCTGGCCGGCGGTGTCGGTAGCCGCTTTTCTCATTGTCCTGGGCCGGCCGCTGGCCGTCTTGCTCTGCCTTTCGCCGTTCCGCTTCGCCTGGCGGGAACGCAGTTTCGTCGCCTGGGTCGGGCTGCGCGGCGCCGTTCCGATCTTCCTCGGCACGCTGCCGGTGCTCGCCGATCTGCCGAACGCGGCCTTGTACTTTCAGGTAGCCTTCGTCGTGGTGTTGTCTTCGCTGGTGGTCCAGGGCTGGACCCTCAATGCGGCGGCCCGACGACTTAATCTGGCCCTTCCGCCAGCGCCCGAGCCGGCGCGCCGGCTCGACCTCGATTTGCCGCCGGAGATGGGGCGCGAGATGGCCGCCTTTGCGGTGCAGGAAAGCAGCGCCGCCGCCGGTCGACCGGCCGATGAACGTCTGCTCGGTGGCGACGTGGACGTGATCGCGGTGATCCGCGACGGCGAGCTGCGGATGCCTGAACGCGTGGCCAGGCTCGCGGCGGGCGATCACATCGTGCTGGTCGCGCCGGCTGATCGGCTGGAGGCCGTCGATCGCATGTTCGGGCGGCCGCCGAAGGCTGACCGCCACGGGCGCGACGAGGCCGTGCTCGGTGAGTTCGCCTTCGATGGCAGCATCGCCGTGGGCGACCTTGTCGCCAGCTACGATCTGCCGGTGCCGGCCGCCGAGCACGACCTGACTCTGGATGCGTTCATGCGTCGCCACCTTCGCGGCACGCCGCTCGAAGGCGACCGCTTGCGGCTCGGTACCGTGGAGCTCGTGGTGCGTCGAATCGACCATGGCCGGGTCGTCCAGGTCGGCATCGAGCTCGACCCGCAGCCGCTGCGCTTTCTGCGCCTCGACCTGGGCCGCATCTGGTGGCGAGAGCTGCGCCGGCGCCTGCGCCTGGGCGTGTAGCCTTGGTCGAAAGCCTTGCCTACTCGAGCGCTCGGGTGACCTTGAACCCTTCGGCGGTCAGCCCGAATTCGCCGTCGGCGACCGCATAGGTCCAGGCGGCCGAGCGCTTGAGACCGCCCAGCGGATAGACGTGTATCCGCCGAATGGCGCAGTCGGGCGCCGTCGCCTTGTAGACGGCGAGGTCGCGCAGCAGACGGTCCGGTGTGCTGACCGTCATGAGCTTTGCGACATTGCGCGCCTGGCGCGTCAGGAAGCGCATGGAAGGGCCGACGCCGCAGGCCTTGGCGTGATTGATCAGCGTCTTGAGGGTGGCGAGGCCCGGAATGCCGATGTGCACAGGCAGGCGGTTGCCGGCGGCCCGGATCGCCCGTTCCCAGGCGATCACCGGCGCCGCTTCGAAGCAGAACTGCGTCACCAGATAGAAGCTGGCGTCGCTGCGCTCGGCGAAGGCGTTCTTCCAGGCCAGGGCCTCGGCCAGCGCCTGGGGCGCGATGTCGGGGCTGCCCTCAGGGTGCCCCGCCAGGCCGATCGAGCGGATTTCATAGCGGTCGAACAGGCCGCTTTCCAGAAGCTGCATGGAGTTCTCGTAGGGGCCGAGCGGCCGGTCCAGACCGCCGGCCAGCGCGACCACGCCGGTCACGCCCGCCTCGTCGCGCAAGGCCTTCAAGTAGGTCTCGAAGATCTCGCGGCTGGGCAGGGATCGGGCTGCCACATGGGGCAGGGGCTCGAAGCCCTCGGCGCGCAGCCGCTTGGCCGTCGCCACGGTGTCGCGGTAGTCGGAGCCGGGCAGGAAGGTGACCGAAACCTCGGTGCCGGGACGCAGGTGAAGACGATAGTCGGCGATCTTGCTCGCCGAGCCCGGAGTCGTCTCGATCGAGAATCCGCGCACCAGTTCGACGATCTGCTGCCTGATCCGCTCCCCGGCCGCGGTGCCATCGGGCTGCGCCGGCGAATCCGGCACAAGCGCCGGCGTCGGATCGGAAAACGGCTGTGCGGCCATGTTCTCGCTCATCGGCTTGCGTGGCTCCAATCCCTGCAACGCGCGGTTCCGCCCGTGCGTTCGCGACCACAGCATACCGAGAGCGGCCCTCCGGCTCGCCTCATGCCGCCGTCGGCTGCGCTGGAAGCGACGGCGGAACGGCCGAAGCCGCGGGCCGGCCGGCCTGATCCTTGACGAATTCCTAAGCCGGTCGGGGCCGCCCTTTACGAATTCCTAAGGATGCTTAACTAGCATTGCCTCCGTAGCCGTCGCCAACCGCCCGATTCGCGGGCCCGACGACGGCGTCATGGTTAACCGCCAGAGGGGGCGCCGGATGGGCGCCGGTCAATCGGAAACGGGGCGCGAGAGCCGGGCGACGGGCGGATTCGCCCGGCTGGCCGCGCGGCACCTGTTCAACTTCAGCCGCTGGCACACGGGGCTGTCGATTCTGGCCGTGCTCGCCATTGCCGTGCTGGTGGTGTCGAGCTGGACGGTCATCACCTTCCTCGATTCCTGGCGTCTGGTCGGTCTGTGGGAGCCGACCTCGGCCGGTCCCTTGTGGTCGCGCGCGCTGGAGCATTGGCTGGGCAGCTACGGCCTGGTCGGTGCCGCATCGCTCCTTCTGCTGGGCGGGATGACCGCGGTCATGATGAACGCCCGCCAGCGGGTCGCACTGGAGGCTCAGCGGCGCGACCTTTCCCTGGCCCAGCTTCGCGAACGCGAACAGCGACTCCACGACATGGCCGAGGCCTGCTCCGACTGGCTTTGGGAGCTGGGTCCAGACCTGCGCTTCTCTTACGTATCGGACCGGGTCGGCGAGATCGCCGGTCTCGAGCCCTGTGCCATGCTCGGGCGAAGCCACGAGGAGGCCTTCAAGAACCTGCTGGCACCCGACGCCGACCGGCGGCTGTTCCAGGACATCAGGGCGCGGCGCCCCTTCCGCGAACTGATGTTGACCCTGGAACGGGCCGGGCAGCGTCGCTGGGTCGTGATCAGCGGAAAGCCGCTGTTCGGCGACGACGGTGCCTTTCTCGGCTATCGCGGCACGGGCCGCGACATCACCGAGGCGCACCTCGCCGAAGCTCGCGCGGAGGCGGCCCATGCGCGCCTGGTCCGGGCTCTGGAGAGCAGCGCCGACGGCGTCGCGCTCTACGACGGGGCCGGGCGGCTCGTGTTGTGCAATCAGCGCTTCCGGGAACTGCTGTTCCCGCGCCTCGAAGGCCTCGTCAAGCCCGGCGCGGGTTTCCGCGACCTGATGACCCTTTTTGCCAAGAGCGGCCGCTGTCAGGCGGCCGCGCGCGATCCGCAAGGCTGGCTCGCGGCTTTGACCGACGCTCGCAAGAGCGGCGAGAGCCGCGTCGAACGCCTCGCGACCGGACAGTGGATCCGCATCAAGGACCATGTCTCGCCCGACGGGGACTGGATCACGACGATTGGAGACATCACCAGGTACAAGGAGCGCGAAACGGAGCTGATCCGGCTTGCCGGCGAGAACCGGCGGCTCGCCGCGGCGGTCAACGCAACCGAGGTCGGAGTCGTTATCGCCGACATGCGCGACGAGGAGCGACCGCTGATCTTCGTCAATCCGGCTTTCACGCGCATGACCGGCTATTCCGCGGAGGAGGTGATCGGGCGGAACTGCAAGTTCCTGCAGGGGCCGGACAGCGACGCGCAGACCGTGGAGCTTCTGGGCAAGGCGTTGGCCGAAGGCCGGCCGATCCAGACCGAGTCGCGCAACCGCCGCAAGGACGGAACGCCGTTCTGGACCCGCCTGACGCTTGATCCCGTCTATGGCGACGACGGCAAGCTCCAGTATTTCGTCGGCCTGCAGCAGGACATCACGGAACAGAAACAGGCCGAGCAGGAGCTGCGCGACACCAAGGAGATGGCGGAGCTGGCCAGCCGCGCCAAGTCCGATTTCCTGGCCACCATGAGCCATGAGCTGCGCACCCCCTTGAACGCGATCATCGGCTTCTCCGACATCCTGAAGGACAGCCTCTTCGGCCCCTTGAGCGAGCGCTATCGCAGCTACGCCAAGGACATCCACAACAGCGGCCTGCACCTGCTCGAGCTGATCAACGACATCCTCGACCTCTCGAAGGCCGAAGCCGGCCGGATCGAGCTGCACCTGGAGCCGATCGATCTGCGCGCGACCATCGAGCGCGGCATCTCGATGATCCGGCACCGGGCCGAACAGGGCGGCGTGAAACTGCGCAGCGATCTGCCGGCCGACCTGCCATGGCTCGAGGCCGACCAGCTCCGCCTCAAGCAGATCCTGATCAACCTGCTGACCAACGCGGTGAAGTTCTCGCCGCCCGGCAGCACGGTCACCGCCTCGGCTGCGTTGGAGGAGGGCCGACTGCGCGTGGCCGTGACGGACCAGGGCATCGGGATGGCGGCCGAGGACATCCCGCGCGCGCTGGAGCCCTTTGTCCAGATCGACAGCGCCCTCGCGCGCACCCGGCAGCGCGAGGGAACCGGGCTCGGCTTGCCCTTGTCGCAGCGGCTGGCGCACATGCACGGGGCCGATTTCGTGGTCGACAGCGAACTCGACCGCGGCACCACGGTCACGCTGCGCTTCCCGCCCGAGCGCACCCTGGCCGCGCCGGACTGGCAGCCGCCGCTCGACCGGGTTGCCGGCGGCATGGCCTGACGGCTAAGTCATAGCGCCAGGTAGCGCCGGGCGAGGTCGGCGTTTTCGGTCAGCTCCTTGATCGTGCCGTGGAAGACCGCGCGGCCGCT
>CAZDBC010000120.1:0-4717 GCA_964503295.1 uncultured Kiloniellaceae bacterium
GGGAACCTGCTCGCTGGTGATGGGGTGCAGCTTGAAGGTGACACCGTCCCAGCGCGTCACTGGGCGGCCGCTCTCGTCGCGCAGAACGTCCTGCGCGTCCCAGGCGAGCACGGCGTCCTGCTCGCGGATGTTGGCGAAGTTCTTGAGCACCGGCTGGCTGGGCATGGTCCGGCCGCGGGTGCGGAAGTGCCATTGCAGGTAGCCGATCCAGAGCACCAGCTCGGCGATGGCGACCGCGCGCGGGTTGATCTCCAGGCCGAGGAACTGGTGCGGATCGACGGTGTGCCGGTCGAGCTCCAGGAGGTACTGGTCCTCGCCGAGGTCCTGCAGCGTCTCCAGCACCTCGCCTTCCAGCCGCTTCATCAATTCGAGCGCGACGTAGAGGAAGTTGCCGGTGCCGCAGGCCGGGTCGAGCACGCGCGTGGCGCAGAGCGTTTCATGAAAGGCGCGCACCTCGCGGCGGGCGGCCTTCTCCTCGCCGGCGGCGACGAGCTGCGCGGCGGCGGCCTGGACGTTGCGCCAGTCCTCGGTCAGCGGGTCGATCACGGTGGCCACCACCAGCCGCTCGACGTAGGCGCGCGGCGTGTAGTGCGCGCCCAGGCGGTGGCGCTCGCGCGGGTCGAGCGCGCGTTCGAGCAGGGTGCCGAAGATCGCCGGCTCGACGTCCTTCCAATCGCGCTTCGCGCCGAGGATCAGCCAGTCCAGCTCCTCCTCGGTGACCGGCAGGGCCTCGGACGAGGCGAAGAGCCCGCCGTTGAATTTGAGCACGTCCTCTTCGAGCAGCGGCGAGAAGCCGCCGGCGTTCATCTGCTGCCAGAGCGCGCCCAGGGCGTGGTGCAGCTTGTCGGCGCGCCCGCGGTAGCGCTCCAGCAGGCCTGAGAAGCTGTCGCGCTTCAGCAGGCCGACGTCCTCGGCGAACATGGTGAAGAGGCAGCGCATGAGAAAGAGCGCGACCTTCTCCGCCACCGCACGATTGTCGACCGCTTCCTCCTCCGGCCGGCGGCGCCTGGGCAGCTCGCTCTTGAGGCGGGTTTCGAGCGACCGGGAGAGAAGCGCCAGCAGCTCGGCGATCTCGCGCGTGACCTCGGCCGAGCGGCGCGCGGGGTCGAGCGTTTGCGGCTCGGTCCAGACCGCGCGCAGCCGCTCCTGCACCGCCGGGTCGCGCAGATCCTCCAGGTAAATGCGGAAGGAACCGCGGTCCGGGAACTGGGCGTAGTGCTTCCCCTGGAGCGAGAAGTCGGCGTAGAGCTCGATCACGTGACCGACGTCGACCACGACCAGGAAGGGCGGCCAGCCGTCTTCGGGCGGCAGATGCCTGGCGTAGGCCTCGGCCTGCTCGCGGGCGTTGCGCATGAGCGCGTCCCACTGCTTGCCGCCGCGCCGGCCGGAGCCGCTGCGCTCCGGTCCCGGGTCGAAGCCGAGTTTTCGCAGTTCGGCGGCCTGCTGCTGGCGCTTGCGGCTCTGCTTGGCCTCGAGGACGAAGCAGCCGCGCTTGTAAAGGTCGATGTAGTTGGCGACCGCCGGGCCGTCGGGGCGGCGACGCTCGACCCGCCGCTCGAAGACGTAGGCGTTGCGCGCCTCGGCCTCGACCGCCGGGTCGGGCTTGGGCATGCCGAGCAGGTCGCAGAGCTCGCTCAGGAAGAGCTGATAGTTGGAGCGCTCGCCGCCACCCGAAGGACTCCAGCGCGCGATAAAGCGCTCGATCTTTTCCGGCTCGACGGTCATCCCCGATCCCTCGCCGACAGGTCTAGCGCGGCGGCGTGCCGGGCACAATCGGAAGCGGTGGCCGAGTAGCGGGCACAAGCGCCGCTGGCGGGCGCGCCGCGCGCGCCCGATTCCCGGTTGCCGGCCGGCGGCCGGGCCGCCTACCCTCCGGCCCGCGCCCCAGACCGTCACAGATCGCAGGAGCCGCCATGCCGTCGTTACACCGCCCCATCCTTCGCGCCGCCGCCTTTTGCCTCGCGCTCGGCCTGCCGGCGCTGCCGGCCGCCGCGCTCGAGCCGGCCAGCCCGCAGCCCGCGCCGGACGCGCTCGCGCCCGGGCTCGCGGTCGACTACTACTTCCACCTGTTCCGGCACGTCGACGAGCTGGTCGAGTGGCAGGACTACCGCGACGGCAAGGCGGGGCCGCCGATCCCGAAGCTCGACTACCGGGTGGGCCAGGGCAACGTGCTGACCAGCGAGGGCGACGACGGGGTCGGCGCCGAGATCACCGGCTTCATCCGTCTGGACGAGCCCGGCACCTACGTCTTCAACGTGCGCTCCAACGACGGCTTTCGCCTGTCGATCGGCGGCGAGCGGATCCTGGAGGATCCGGACGTGCACGCCGACCGCTTCTCCGACCTCGCCGAGGTGCAGGTGAGCGAGGCCGGCTGGTACCCGCTCCACCTGCTCTACTTCGAGCGCAAGAACACCTCGACCCTGGAGCTCTACTGGCTGCGCCCGGGCGAGGAGGGCCGCCTGTCGATCGTGCCGGCCGAGGCCTTCGCCCACCTGCCCGGCGGCTGAGCGCCTTCCTGGCCGCGACGGTCGGAGGCGGCGCGGCGGCGCGGGAGGCCTTCTGCCGCCCGGCGAGGCTCGTCGACCGGCGCCCGCACGCGGGCCGCTTCGAGGTCGAGCCGTTCGAGGCATGAGCCAGGCAAACCGAAGGCGCAGGATTTGCGTATCAGTTGCATGGTCCAACGTCCGCCCCGTGATGCCGCCCCGCCGGCCGGCCTGCTGGTCGATGCGGCGGCCGGCGCGGTCGCCGGGCTGCTGCTTACCGGGCTGCTGCTCGCGGCCAACGCCTGCGGCCTGCGCGACCTCTTCGCGGCTTCGGGGATTGCGGGGCTTGCGACCCTGCTGCTCGGCACCGCCAACGCCATGACCTGCGCGGTCGGCGCCGCGGCCACCGGCCTCCTGCTGCGCCAGCGGTGACCGGCGGGCGCCCTCAGGCGGCCCTCCGATAAGACCCCGTCGGCGATGCCCCGAGCAGGCAGGACGCGGTCGGCCGAAAGCAGGTCAAGGCTGCTGTCCACGGCGCGCGCCGCCGAGCCCTCTGTCGGGCGACGCGGTTTACGGCGACAGGGCGATGCGACCGGTCGGCGGGCGACTGCTTGCCCCGCCGTTGGATGCCGACGGAACCGCTGGTCCGGCACCGCTCGGTCGATGGCATATCAAAGGCCGTTTTTATCGCAACTTGTTCAGCCTTGGATTTTGCACGCCGAGGGCCCGCACCCTGCGCGCCCCGGCTCCCGCCCGCACGTGCCGACAGCGCTGCGGCCGTAGCTCGCACCGCCATCGGCACTTTGTCGCAGAGGCGTGCGCATGCGACGCTGCCGCGACGGCAGCAGCGGCCCCTTTGCCCGGAAGGGCGACAGGGAAAGACCTCGAGGCGCGAAAGGGCGTTTCATGATTCAAGTTCTCTCCGGGGTCTGGGCCCTTCTGGTCGGCATCGTGTTGATCATGCTCGGCAACGGCATGCATTTCACGCTGATCGGCCTGCGCGGCGGGATCGAGGGCTTTTCGGCCTTGGAACTGGCCGTCGTCACTTCGGGCTACTTCGTAGGCTTTCTGTCGGGCGCGCGTTTCACCCCGCTGATGATCCGGCGGGTGGGGCATGTGCGCGTCTTCGCGGCGCTGGGCAGCTTCATGTCGGCGGGGCTGATCAGCTTTCCGCTGCTGGCCGAACCCTGGGCCTGGACGCTGCTGCGGCTGCTCGTGGGCTTCTGCATGTCGGGCATCTACGTCACCGCCGAGAGCTGGCTGAACGACGCCTCCACCAACGAGACGCGGGGCAAGGTCCTGTCGGCCTACATGATCGCGCAGACGCTGGGCATCATCGGGGCGCAGGGACTGCTGACGCTGGGGGATGCGGGCACCGCCGTGCTCTTCATCGGCGCCTCGATCCTCGTATCGGTCTCCTTTGCGCCGATCCTTCTGTCGGCCACCACGGTCCCGGCGGTCGAGGTCGCGCGTCCGATGTCGTTACGCAGGCTTTTCACGGGCTCGCCGCTCGGCACCGTGGGGATCTTCCTGCTCGGCGCCGTCTACGCGACGCAATCGGGCATGGGCGCGGTCTTCGGCACCCAGATCGGGATGACGGCGTCGCAGATCGCGCTGTTCGTCGCGATGCTGTTCGCCGGAGCGCTGGTGCTGCAATACCCCATCGGCTGGCTTTCCGACCGGGTGGACCGGCGCAAGCTGATCTTCGGGGCGGCCGCCATCGGCGCGGCGTCCTGCGCGCTGGGGTGGTTCACCGGCGGCGGTCTATGGCACTTGATGACGGCCGCCTTCCTGGCCGGCGGGATGACGACGCCGCTCTACGCTCTCTTTCTGGCCTACACCAACGATTTTCTCGCGGCCGAGGACATGCCTGCCGCATCCGGGGGGCTCGTCTTCACCTTCGGGCTGGGCGCCATCGCGGGCCCGCTGGGCACCGGCTGGGCGATGCAGTGGCTCGGCCCCTTCGCGTTCTGGCTGGCTCTCGGCGCGACCTTCGGCGCTATCGCGCTCTATGCGCTCTACCGCATGACGCAGCGCCCGGTCGTCCCGGCGGAAGAGACCGAAAGCTACCTGGGCGTGCTGCCCTCCGCCTCGCCCGTGGCGGTGGAGGCCGCGGGCGCCTGGGCCGCCGAACAGGCCGAAGCGGAACATGATGCCGGCGAGGAGGCCCGGTCCTGATGGCGGTCGCGTCGCCGCTCGGCCGTGAGCATGGACCTGTGCCGACCGGGCCTGGT
>CAZDBC010000120.1:4727-8374 GCA_964503295.1 uncultured Kiloniellaceae bacterium
GGCGACCGCCCGAGCGACGGCCTGAACGAGCCGGACGCGCAGGAAGGCGACGTTGGTCACCGGGCCGGGCAGCAGCCACTTGAACAGGCGGCGGACGTTGCGCAGCTCCGCGACGGGCGCAGGCCCTCAGGCCGCCGCGCTGGCGCGCTTCGGACGGTCGCGCGCCGCGGCCGGCTTCTCCCCGGCGACGGTTATGCGCTGCATGACCCGGCGCTGCGGGTAGTAGTCGGCCAGCGCATAGTGCTGGGTCGCGAAGTTGTCCCACATGGCGATCGAGCCCGGCGCCCAGGAGAAGCGGACCTGGAACTCCGGCGTCTTGAGCTGCTCGAACAGCATGCCGAGCAGGGCCTCGCTCTCGCCGCGGCGCAGGCCCTTGATGCGCCGGGTAAAGCCCTCGCTGACGAAAAGGCCGCGCTTGCCGGTGGTCGGATGGGCGATCACCACCGGGTGCGTCACCGGCGGGTTGGTCCGGCGCAGCTCGGCGATCTTGGCCTCGCCGCCGGCGCGCTCCAGCAGCGTGCTGCCGGCGTAGGCGTGCATGACGTCGTGCTCCGCCTCGAGGTCGAGCAGCAGATCCCTGATCGGCTCGGACAGCATCTCGAAGGCGAGCTGCTGGTTGAGCCAGAGGGTGTCGCCGCCGGCCGGCGGTGCCTCCAGGCAGTAGAGGATCGAGCACCTGGTCGGGCGCTCGCGGAAGGTGACGTCGGTGTGCCACAGGTTGATCTCCGGCGGGCGCGTCTCGTCGTTGCGCAGGATCGAGATCTCCGGGTGGTCCGGATTGGCCTCGAAGATCTCGTGGCGCTCGGGCTCGCCGAAGTGGCGCCCTAAGGCGACGTGGGCCTCGGCCGGCAGCTTCTGGTCGCGGAAGAAGAGGACGTGGTAGCGCCAGAGGGCGTCGGCGATCTCGTCGTAGACCTCGGGCGGCTGCACGGTCGAGAGGTCGACCCCGCTGACCAGCCCGCCCAGGGCGAGTGTGACCGGCTTGACCTGAATATGCCGGTAATTGCCCGGCGCCGGCGCCGTCAGCGAAAAGTGCGGATGCCTGTAGGACGTGTCTTCCATGCTTTCCTCCCGAAGCCGATCGCGGCCCGTCGCGGGACGTAGGCGAACAGTCTAGGCCGTCGGGCCCGCGCGGAGAACCGCCCGGACGTTGTATTTCTGTAGGAGTCCGTTGCCGGTTCGCCCGGCCCCGGCGGCGCCGGGCTCAGTCGGGCGGCACAAGCCGGATGCATTGGCCGCAGGTCGAGTCGCCGGCGTCAGCGCGCATTGCTTCGACGCGCGCCAACAGGCTCTTGCCGAGCCCGATCGTGGACCGATTGCGCGTCAGGTGGCCCTCCGACAACATTTCGTAGGCGACGCCCTCGAGCAGCTCGATCGCCCGGCGGGCACAGAAGGGGAGCGGCTCGCCCAGTAGGCAGTAGGGGGTCGGCCGAGACTTGCTCACGGCGGCTGTCCACAGCAAGCGCCGCCGAGCCCTCTGTCGGACAACGCTGGTTACGGCGACAAGACGCAGCGACGGGTCGGCGGGAGAATGCTTGCCCCGCCGATGGAGCCCGGCGGGGGCAACGGTCCGGCGATGCCTGGCCGATAATATCATATAAGTCGTTATTCTTGATCTGTTATTCAACCTCACGTTTTGCATGGTAAGGGCCCGCGCCATGCGCGCGGCGGAGGCGCCGAGGCGCCGCCCGCGCCGGCGGATCCGCGACAGCCGATTGGGGACGCCGACGCACGTTTACAGTAGAATAAAACTTTTCGTTTCTAATTTCGGAACGAAGCGGCGACAGGGAAAAATCTCGGAACGTGACCGGCTTCCTCGTTACCTTCGCGGTAAACATCGCATTCGCCATCGCTCTCGCCTATGCGTTGAGCGTTATGACGGACCGCATCGACGCCAGGTGGCAGCGCATCCACCAGGCGATCGCCGGCATCCTGTTCGGCCTGCTGGCGGTTCTGTGCATGGAAGCGCCGTTTGAGATCCGGCCGGGCGTGCTCGCGGACCTGCGCAACCTGATGGTGTTCTTCGCCGGGCCGTTCGGCGGACCGCTCGCGGCGGGCATCGCGGGCGCGGTGGCCGGCGCCTACCGGCTCTACCTTGGCGGCCTGGGCGCCCTGCCGGGGACGGGGGCGATCCTGACGGCGGCCGCCCTCGGCGCCATGATCGGCTGGAAGTACGGCAGGCTCAAAGGCTGGTCGGCGGCGCTCGGCGGCGTCGCGCTGTTCGTCGCGACCGTGCCGTGGTTTCTGGCCGTCGGCGACCTGGCCGCCGGCTGGGCGGTGGTGCAGCAGGTCGCGCTGCCCTATCTCCTGTTCTACGTCGGCGGATCCGTGCTGCTCTCGGGTATCCTGATGACCGACCTGCGCCGGCGCGAGGCCGAGCGGCGGCTGCGGCTCAACGAGCAGCGCTTCCGCGACCTGGCCGAGCTGGCGTCGGACTGGTTCTGGGAGATGGACGCCGACCTGCGGATGACCGACGTCGGGTCGCGGCTAAGCGAGATCACGGGCTTCGACCACACGCACTTCATCGGCAAGCGACGCGGCGAGTTGCTGGGCGGCCCCTGCCATCCACCCCTGGAGGAGCACGAGGCGGCGCTCGCCCGGCACGAGCCGTTCCGCGACTTCCGCTACGCGATGCGCACGGTGGACGGCGACTACCGCATGATCAGCGTCAGCGGCAAGCCGCTGTTCGACGCGCAGGGCCGGTTCCTCGGCTACCGCGGCAGCGCGCGCGACGTGACCGAGGAGGAGCGCCAGCGCCACGAGCTGGACGCGGCGCGGCGTGCCGCGGTCAGCGCCAGCAAGGCGAAGTCGGAGTTCCTGGCCGGCATGAGCCACGAGCTGCGCACACCGCTGAACGCGGTGATCGGCTTTTCCGACCTGATGAAGCAGGAATATTTCGGGCCGCACAGCACGCCGGCCTACCGCGAGTACGCGGCCGACATCCACGACAGCGCCTGCCACCTGCTCAGCCTGGTCAACGACGTGCTGGACATGGCCAAGATCGAGGCCGGGTACTGGCAGCTGGAGCGCGCGCCGCACGCGCCGGGCGCGATCGTCGCCGGTGCGCTGCGCCTGCTGCGCGAGCGGGCGGCGAGCGCGGGCGTCGCGCTGAGCGTCGAGATCGCACCGGACGGACCGACGCTGATGCTCGACGAGCGGGCGCTCAAGCAGGTCGTGCTCAACCTGGTCGCCAACGCCATCAAGTTCACCGGCGAGGGCGGTACGGTGCGGGTCGCTGCCGGCTTCGACGCCGAGGGCCGCTACGTCATCGAGGTCGCGGACAGCGGCGTCGGCATCCGCCCGGAGGATCTGGAGCGTGTATTCGAGCCCTTCTATCAGTCGCGACGCGGCAAGCTGACATCCCAGGGAGGCACCGGGCTCGGGCTGCCGCTGGCCAAGGCGCTGGTGGAGGCGCATGGCGGCACACTCGAGCTCGAAAGCCGCGTCGGCGCGGGCACCCGGGTGCGCGTGGCCCTGCCGGCCGACGCGCCGGCGGCCGCCGCGGACGCGGCCGACCGTCCGCCGGCCTCCCTGACCGGCTAGACTGTCCGCGGTCATCCCCCGCCCGATCGAGGGCCGTGCCATGCGCGTTACGGTGGAGTGCTACGCCGGCCATCGCGGCGAACAGGAGCCGCGCCGTTTCCTTC
>CAZDBC010000121.1:0-4468 GCA_964503295.1 uncultured Kiloniellaceae bacterium
GGCGGGAAAGCGGCCTTTCGTTGTGCAACCGCCCAACGCGAGCCCCATGATCCGACGCATCGCGAGACTTTTGGAAGGCGGCGCGCCGCCGTCGCAGCAGACGCCAGAACGCACCGGCGCGCCTCGGGCCCGGCGTCTCGCCCGGCCCGCCACCAGTCTGGTGCTCGCGGTCCTGATCTCCACCGTCGGGATCATCCTCTACGTCGAACATACCGTTTCCAGCCTGAAGCAGGCGCTGCCGGTCGAAGTCTTGCGGCAGGAGCGCGAGATCGTCTTCATGATCGAGGAGCTTTCGGCACTGCGGCATGCCGCTTTGGCGGACCTGGCCACCGGCGCCGCGGCCGCGCCCGGCGACGTCGCCTCGCGGCTGCAGCTCGTCGAGCGCAGGTTGGACGCGCTCAAGGCCTTGCGTGCCGCGGAGGACATGATGGGGGCCCGCAAGGTCATAGCCGAAGTGGAGCCGATGCTGGCCGATCTGGCCGGTCGGACGTACGGGCCCGGCAGCGCGCCCCGCGATCCGGCCACGCTGGAGGCGATCGCCGAGCGGACGGGCGCCGTTCATCGCCGCGTCAGCGACATCTTCGCGCAGTCGAACGCGGGGGCGCTTGCGCTTCTGCAGGCGGAATCGGTTCGGCTCGAACGCTTTCGCGGTTCGCTGGTCATCATCATGCTGTTCATCGCCGCGCTGTCGGTGATTCTGACCGCCTTCGTGGTGCGCCAGCGGCGTGCGGAAATGCTGGCCGCGGCCGCCCAGCAGCGCCTGCGCGACGCCATCGATTCGATTTCCACGGGCTTTGCCCTGTTCGACTCGTCGGAGCGTCTCGTGCTGTGCAACGACCGCTATGCTGCGGTCTATCCGGGCACCGCCGACCACCTGACTCCCGGTCAGCCGCTGGAGCGCATCCTCCGCCTGGCCGCCGCCTCGGGGCGCGTGCTTGCGGCGCGCGGGCGGGAGGAGGACTGGGTGCGCGGCGAACTGGCGCGGTTGCGCCGTTCCGGTCCGCCGGTCGAGCTGGCCCTGAGCGGCGGAGTCTGGTTCCGCATTGCCGACCAGCGCACGTCCGACGGCGGCGTGGTCATCGTTGCCACCAACATCACCGACTGGCATCAGCGCGAGGCGGAGCTGCGCCACATCTCCGAGGAGCTGCGCGACAAGAACGTGATGTTTGACGCGGCCTTGGCGAACATGTCTCAGGGGCTGGCCATGTTCGACGGCGAGCAGCGCCTGGTGATCTGCAACCAGCGCTACCGTGGCCTCTATGACTTGCCACCGCCTCTGTGCGAGCCGGGCACCGATTTGCGCGAGATCATCGCCCATTGCAGCGCGCTGGAAGGGCGTTCGCCCGAGCTGCATCGCGCCGTGCTGGAGCGGCGTTTGGGCATGGCGCGCTCGACGCGCCAGGAAAGCGAACAGCAGTTCCTGGCGCGCGGCTTGGTCATCGACATCCAGAACACGCCTTTGCCCGGCGGCGGCTCGCTCGCGACCTACGAAGACATCACCCAGCGCTACCGCAGCGAGCACGAGCTGCGCAACGCGAAGGAGGAAGCCGAGCTCGCCAACCGCGCCAAGTCGGATTTCCTGGCCAACGTCAGTCATGAGCTGCGCACGCCGCTCAACGCCATCATCGGCTTCTCCGAGATCATCAAGAGCCAGATGTTCGGCAGCCTCGGCAACGACCGCTACCGCAGCTACGCCGAGGACATCCATCACAGCGGTACGCACCTGCTCAGCCTGATCAACGACATCCTCGATCTCTCGAAGATCGAGGCCGGCAAGCTGGAACTGCGCGAAGAGTGGACCCCCGTTGCCGCATTGGTCGAGTCCGCCTTGCGTCTGGTCAGGGAACGGGCCGAGACCGGCGGCCTGCGGCTGGAAACCCGGCTCCCCGACGACCTTCCGGATCTTTTCGTCGACAGCCGCGCGCTGCGCCAGGTCCTGCTCAATCTCCTGTCCAACGCGGTCAAGTTCACCGAAAGCGGCCGCCGCATCACGGTGTCGGCCCGTTGGGCCGGGGACGGCGGCGTGGCGATCGAGGTCGCCGACGAAGGGATCGGCATTGCCGAAGACGACCAGTCCCGGGTCATGGAGCCTTTTGGGCAGGTCGACTCCTCGCTGGCGCGCCGCTACCAGGGAACCGGCCTCGGCCTGCCGCTCAGCCGGCATCTCGTCGACCTGCACGGCGGTCAGTTGAGCCTGGTCAGCCGCCCGCGCGAAGGCACCAGGGTCACGGTCTATCTGCCGCCGGAACGGGTCCGGCACGGGGACGACGACCTGGCCGGCGGCGATGGCGACGGACAGGCGGCAAGTGCGCTCGGCCGCGCGGAGGTCCGGGTGGCCGGGTGAGTGGATGGCGGTGTGGCGCGGGCCCCCCCGGCGGATGTCCGCGCCGACCGCCGCTCCGGCCCGAATGTCACAGGATTACCTCCCGTTCGCCGTTTCGCCGGCGGCAGCGGCGCTTACATTCCGCTGGCGCTTGGCGTATTGTCCAGCGCATGCGACCGGGCGGGCCGGCGGAACTTCGAACAGGCGGATGTGATTGAATGAGCGACGAAGCGAGAGGCAGCGAGCAATCCGGCGGTGCGCCGGCACACGGGGAAGGCGGGCCGGCCGAGATGCCGCGGCTTGACCTGACCATGCCCTTGCGCCGGCCGGCGCGCCGGGCGATCCCAAAGGGTCTGGTCGCACCCGCCCGCAGGCCGGGCGGCGGGGTGGCTTCGACCGGCGAAAGCAGCGCGCCCGAACGGACCCTGATCGTGGGTCGCGGGATCGAGGTGAGCGGGCAGGTGAGCGCCTGCAGCCGCCTGATCGTCGAAGGGGTCGTTCACGCCGAACTCGACGCGGAGGCGCTCGAGGTGCGCGCCAAGGGCCGTTTCGAGGGCAAGGCGGAGGTCGACCAGGCCGAGATCCACGGCGATTTCCACGGCGACCTGACCGTCCAGGGGCATCTGCATATCGGCGAGACTGGCCGGGTCAGCGGCACCATCCGCTATGCCGGCATCAGGATCGACAGCGGCGGCCGTCTGTCCGGCAACGTGAACTTCCTTCCTTCCCTGGTGGAAAGCGAGCAGACGGAGGTCGCCTGAGCCGCGCGGACCGTTCAGCCGGCGCCGCGAGTCGGGGCGGGGGCGGCCGCCGCCTCCCTGAAGAACAGAAGCTGGACCAGCCGCCCGTTCTCCGGTCGATCGCCGAAGTTCGGTCCCGTCTTGTGCCAGAACCAGGGACGGAACAGCACGCAGCGGTTGAACAGCATCGGCAGGGTCATGATGTGCTGCCAGCGCTCCGGGTGTCCTCCCTCCGCTTTGACGATCCTCTCGAAGGCATCCTCCCGGCGCTGGAACCCGAAGCGCTCGCGGGCCTCCTGATCCGTGATCGGCGCGTGGTCGCTGTTGGTCGGGCGGTGGCGGTAGAATTCCGTGCCGCCGAGGCGGTGCTCGTCGAGCGTCAAATAGATCAGGCCGGCCCACACGCAGCGCGAATCGATATGGACTCCGGCGCTCTCCTCGTCGTCGGCGAGGGCGAGCCGGCAGTGGCCGTGCGCCGTGTCCTCCCAACAGCCGACGACTGGTTCGCGCAGGATCTGGGAGAAGGCGCGGTCGGACTCCGCGGTAAGCAGCTTCTCCTGGGAATTGCGCCCGGCGTGATAGTGGTGCTCCTGCTTGGAGAGATAGGTGAGCTTCAGCGCGTGCTCGCGCACCGCAAGCGGGTCGGGATAGAAGTTGTCGATGATGAGCATCGACTGAAGCATCTTCACTCCTTCGAGGGAATGCCGCGGCTTAGCGCAGCCCGGCGAGGATCTCGCGGTGAGCGGCGAGGTATCCCGTCGCGCGCTTGGCCTCCACTTCCCGCACGAGGCGGTGAGCCGCGGGCAGGGCATGGAAGGGAACCGCCGGGAAGGCGTGATGCTCGCCGTGATAGGGCATGTTCCAGGCGAGCCAGCGCACCGGCGCGAGACTGCGAGTGGTCCGCGAGTTGCGCAGCATCTCCGGCACCAGCGGGCAGCCGCCGTGCTCGGCCATCAGGTAGAAGCGCAATACCGGCTGGCCGAGCAGCGCCGGGATCACCCAGTAGGTGAGCGGGGCGCCGCTGCCGAGCGCGAGGGCGCCGGCGGCGATGAGCACGTAGCCGGCGAGAAACAGCCGCGCCTCGCGGACCGTCCTGCGGCGCAGAGCCGGCGTGATGTAGGGCTCGGGCGTGCGGCCGGCGGCGTGCCTGAGAAGATTGGCGACGGCATCGCGCCAGTAGGGGATGCCGGTCAGACGCCAGAGATAACTCGGCCAAGAGTCGACGGGTCCCGCCGCCAGTTCCGGGTCGCGCCGACCGTCCTGGGTGAAGCGATGGTGCTCCAGATGGTAGGCCCGGAACCAGGTCGGCGGCAGCAGCAGAAGCATGCCGAAGATCCAGGCGACCAGATCGTTGACCCGACGGCTGCGGAACGCCGTGCGATGGATCGACTCGTGCAGCGGGGCG
>CAZDBC010000121.1:4478-8351 GCA_964503295.1 uncultured Kiloniellaceae bacterium
GACCAGAACGGCCCCGTGCAGAAAAAAAGCGGCGATCTGCCAGGGCGGAGCTGTCGCCGCGACGAGCAGTCCGCTGACCGTCAGCAGCGCCAGGTGGCCGGCCAGCCGCACGCCGCCCTTTAGGTCGGACGGCCGCGCGATCGTCTTCAGTTCCCGGCGCAGGCGGGCGGCTTCTGCCATGTCGCGAGTCATGACGGAACTATAGCGCCCGCCCGGCTTGCGGTCATCCGCCCGTGGCCGCTCGCCGGGAGAGTGGTCGGGCGCCCAGCGTCTCCGCGTGATGACGCAGGTGATCGGCAATGAAGCTGGCGATGAAGTAGTAGCTGTGGTCGTAGCCCGCCTGCATGCGCAGGTCGAAATGCTGCCCGGCCGCCTCGCAGGCCTCGACCAGGGAGTCGGGCTTGAGCTGTTCCTCCAGAAAGGGATCCGCGGTGCCCTGGTCGATCAGCAGCTTGGCCTGCGAGGGTTGCCGACGGATCAGTTCGCAGGCGTCGTAGTCCCGCCAGCGCGCCCGGTCCTCGCCAAGATAGCCGCTGAAGGCCTTCTGGCCCCAGGGGCAGTTCATCGGCGAGCAGATCGGCGCGAAGGCTGAAACCGAGCGGTAGGTCTCCGGGTTGCGCAGGTGAATGACGAGGGCGCCGTGACCGCCCATGGAATGGCCCATGATGCCCTGCCGGCCCATGTCGGCCGGGAAATTGGCCTCGATGCAGCGCGCCAACTCCTTCGTAACGAAGCTGTACATGCGGTAGGCGCCGGACCAGGGCTCCTCGGTCGCATCGACGTAGAAGCCGGCGCCGGTGCCGAAGTCGTAGGCGTCGTCCTCCCCCGGATAGCCGGCCTCCCGCGGCGAGGTATCCGGCGCGACCACCAGCAGCCCGAGTTCGGCCGCGATGCGCTGAAAGCCCGCCTTGGCGGTGAAGTTCTCCTCCGTGCAGGTCAGCCCGGAGAGATAGGTCACCACCGGCAGCCTGTCGCTCTCCCCGGCCTGCGGCGGGCTGTAGACCGAGAAGGTCATGTCGCCGGCGCACAGCTCCGAGGGCATGCGGTAAAAGCCCTGCACGCCGTCGAAGCAGCGGTGCTCGCTGACGGTCGTCATCTTGATCTTGGACATGGTCCGCGCCTCCTCCAGCAACCGATCGCCCGAGGTTGCAGCCGACTCAGTAGACGACGACGCTGCGGATCGACTTGCCCTCGTGCATCAGGTCGAACGCATCGTTGATCTTTTCCAGTGGCATGGTGTGGGTGATCAGATCGTCGATGTTGATCTTGCCGTCCATGTACCAGTCGACGATGCGGGGCACGTCGGTGCGCCCGCGCGCGCCGCCGAACGCGGTGCCCTTCCACACCCGCCCGGTCACCAACTGGAAGGGGCGCGTGGCGATCTCCTGGCCGGCGCCGGCGACGCCGATGATGACCGAGACGCCCCAGCCCTTGTGGCAGCATTCCAGGGCCTGGCGCATGGTCTGCACGTTGCCGATGCATTCGAAGCTGTAGTCGGCGCCGCCCTTGGTCAGTTCGACCAGATAGGGCACGATGTCGCCGTCGATCTCCCTGGGGTTGACGAAATGGGTCATGCCGAATTTTTCGGCGAGCGGCTTCTTGGTGTCGTTGATGTCGACGCCGACGATCATGTCGGCGCCGACCATGCGCGCGCCCTGGATCACGTTGAGCCCGATGCCGCCGAGGCCGAACACGACCACGTTGGCGCCGGGCTCGACTTTGGCGGTGTTGACCACCGCGCCGACGCCCGTCGTCACGCCGCAGCCGATGTAGCAGATCTTGTCGAAGGGCGCGTCCTCGCGCACCTTGGCGACGGCGATCTCGGGCAGCACGGTGTAGTTGGCGAAGGTCGAGCAGCCCATGTAGTGCAGGATCGGCTTGCCCTGGAAGGAAAAGCGGCTCGTGCCGTCGGGCATGAGCCCCTTGCCCTGGGTCGTGCGAATCGCCTGGCAGAGATTGGTCTTGGGATTGAGGCAGTATTCGCACTGCCGGCACTCGGGCGTATAGAGCGGGATGACGTGATCACCCTTCTTGACCGAAGTTACGCCCGGGCCGACCTCGACCACGACGCCCGCGCCTTCGTGGCCGAGGATGGCGGGGAAGAGACCCTCGGGATCCTCGCCGGTCAGCGTGAAGGCGTCGGTGTGGCAGATTCCGGTCGCCTTGACCTCGACCATGACCTCGCCCTCGCGGGGGCCTTCGAGCTGTACCGTCTCGATCGCCAGCGGCTTGCCGGCCTCGAACGCCACCGCAGCACGCACGTCCATGTCGTCGGTCTCCTCTCCCTGCCGGGTCGTCTGGCATTGCGCCCGGTCGTTGCAAGCTGATGGCGGCCCGCGGCCCCCGGCGCGCCATCCTTGCCAGCCTCCGCACGGCATTTCAAGGGCGACCGGGCGCGCGACGGCGGGCGTCCATCGGTCTGAGCCTGCTGCTTGCCGCTGCCGCGCTGCCGCTCGGCGCCTGTTCGCCGGCCCGCACCGTGGAGGCGGTCGACCTGCTCGGCGATCTGGCCGCCGGGGAGGCGCCGCCGGGCATCGCGCGCGCGGAGTTCGAGGCGATGGTGGACGGGCGGCGACTGGTCGGCGACCTCTACCGCAGGCCGGCGACGAAGGCGAAGGCCGGGCTGGTGGTCGTTCCGGGTGCCAGCCCGCGCGGCCGCGACGACCCGCGTCTCGTCGCCTTCGCGCGCACGCTGGCCGGCGCCGACTTCATGGTGCTGGTCCCGGAGATCGAGAATCTGCGCCGCCTCAACATTTCCTCGGGCGACATCGGCACCATCGCCGATGCCCTTCGCCACCTTCAGGCCGTGCAGCCCGAGGGCGAGCAGCTCGGCGTGGTCGCCATTTCCTACGCCGCCGGCCCCGCCCTGCTCGCCGCCCGCCGGCCCGGACTGCGGCGCGTCGTCGATCTCGCCGTGACGGTGGGCGGCTATTACGACAGCAAGGCCGCGGCGACCTTCTTCACCACCGGCCATTTCCGCGATCCCGAAAGCGGCGATTGGCGCTACCGGGAGCCCAACAGCTTCGGCAAGTGGATCTTCGTGCGCGCCAACGCCGGCCGCCTGGAAAGCGCGCGCGACCGCAGGCTGCTGCGCGCCATGGCCGAGCGGCGGCTCGAGGATCCCGACGCCGGGCTCGAAGATCTGGCGGCGCGGCTCGGGCCGGAGGGCCGCGCGGTCTACCGCTTCCTGACCAACCGCGATCCCGAACGCGGGGCCGCGCTGATTGCCGAGCTGCCGCCGGCCGTGCGCGAGGAAATGGCCGCGCTCGATCTCTCGACCCGCGACTGGAGCGGATCCGGGCCGGAGATCCTGGCGATCCACGGCCGCAACGACTCGATCATTCCCTATAGCGAGAGCATCGCCCTCGTCGAGGCGGTCAACGCCGGTTCAGAGTCGGACCGCGCGCGCCTCTATCTCGTCGACGGCCTGCTGCACGTCGACCTTGACGCGGTCTCTGCAGCCGACGCGCTGACCCTGGTCTCGGCCATCTATCGTATGCTGGCGATCCGCGACCGTCCGCCCGCACCGGACGCGACGGCCGCGTCCAAAGGGGGATGACATGAAGCCGGTGATGATCGTGACCGGGGGCGGACGCGGCATCGGCGCAGCCACCGCCCGCCTCGCCGCCGCGCGGGGCTACGCGGTCTGCGTCAACTATGCCAGCAACCGCGCGGCGGCCGAAGGTCTCGTCGAGGAGCTGCGCGGTGAGGGCGGCGAAGCCCTCGCCGTCGCCGCGGACGTCGCCCGCGAGGCGGACGTGCTGCGCCTGTTCGAAACCGTCGATGCCGAGCTCGGCAGGCTGACCGCGCTGGTCAACAACGCCGGCATCCTGGAGCGGCAGATGCGCCTGGACGAGATGTCCGCCGAGCGCC
>CAZDBC010000122.1:0-8350 GCA_964503295.1 uncultured Kiloniellaceae bacterium
GCGGTGACGTGAATCTCGAACGGCGTCTTGAATGCCGGCTCGTCGAAGCCCGGACCGTGGCTGACCAGCAGACTGTTCTCCACCCGGCGCAGAAGACGGGTCGCCGCGATCAGCGCCTTGGCCTCCTCGTCGGCCAGGAGACCGGCTTCGGACAGCCGGGCAAAGGCGCCCGCCGCGCTTCGGCTGAGCACCTCCGGGCGGTCATGGGCGTGGCGCAGCTGCAGATACTGGGACAGAAACTCCAGGTCGACCAGTCCGCCGCGCGGCTGCTTGATCTGCCAGGGGTTGTCGTCGGCACGGTCGCGCAGGAGGCGTGCGCGCATGTCGTTGACATCGCGCAGCAGACGGTCCGGATCGCGCGGCGCCGTCAGGACGTCGCGGATCGCCCCCTCTATGGCGGCTGCCAGATCGCCGTCCGCGGACACCACCCGTGCGCGCGTCAGCGCCATGTGCTCCCAGGTCCAGGCCTCCTCGCGCTGGTAACGCGCGAATGCGTCGAGCGCGGTCGCGATGGGGCCGGCGCGGCCCGACGGCCGCAGGCGCATGTCGATGTCGTACAGCGTACCCTCGCCGGTCGGTGCCGTCAGCGCGTTGACGTAGCGGTGCGCGTAGCGGGCGAACCAGGTCACGCCGTCCAGCGGCTTGCGGCCATCGGACTGCGCGTCGGGGTGTGGCAGCCGGTAAAGGAAGATAAGGTCGAGGTCCGAGGCGACACTCAACTGTTCGGCGCCGAGCCGGCCCATGGCCAGCACCGCGAGCTCGGCGCCCGCTATCCGGCCGTGCCTCTCGGCCAACTGCTCCGCCACCGGCGCGCGCAGACGGGTCAGGACCACGTCGGCCACCGCGCTCAATTCCCGGCCGCTCTCATCCACGTCGCAGGCGGCGTGAAGGATCCGGCTGGCCACCCGGAAGCGCTGGTCGTGCGTCCAGATACGGGTCAGGTCGAGCAGGTCCTGAAAGTCGCGCGCCTGCTTGAGCCAGTGGCTCAGGTCCTCGGCGATCGCCGCCCGGTCCGGCAGGGGATCGAAGAAGCCGGGGGTCAGGACCGCCTCGAGCAGCGCCGGCTTGCGGCTCAGTTGCTCCGCGATGGCCGGCGCGCCGCCCATGATCTCGGCCAGAAAGCTCAGCAACTTGGGATTGGCGCGCAGCAGCGAGAACAGTTGGACGCCGGCCGGAAGACCGGACAGGAAACGATCGAACAGCAGCAGCGCCCGGTCCGGGTTGCCGGTCTCGGCGAGCGCTTCGAGCAGGGCCGGCAGCAGCTCCGTGAGCAGGGTGCGACTGCGGCTGGAGCGGGTCGCCCGGTAGCGCCCGGAGTGCCAGCGTGCGACGAGGGCGACGACCTGATCAACATCGGCGAATCCGAGCTGCTTGAGCGCCTCGAGGCTCTCGGGGTCGGGTTCCGACCCGGTCAGGACCAGGTCCGAGCGCCGCTTGCCCGGCGGCGCCTCCTCGAACAGGCCGGCATAGTGGCGCTCCACGGCCTTGAGATGGCCGAGAAGCTCGGCCTCGAAGGCGCCGCGGTCCGAATGGCCGAGGAAGGCTGCGATTCCCGCCACGCCCTCCTGGTCTTCGGGCAGGCTGTGGGTCTGCTGGTCGTCGACCATTTGCAGGCGGTGTTCCAGGCGGCGCAGGAAGCGATAAGCAGCGCCCAGCTCACTGCAGGCCTGGCCGGCGACGTGGCCGGCGTCGCGCAGAGCCGTCAGGGCCGGGAGCGTGCCCGGACAGCGCAGCTCGGGCATCCGGCCGCCCCAGATCATCTGATGCACCTGGGTGAAGAACTCGATTTCCCGGATGCCGCCGCGGCCGAGCTTTATGTTGTGCCCGGCGAGCGCGATGCGCCCACCGCCCTTGTGCTCGTGGATACGCCGCTTGATGCGATGGACCTCGTCGATGGTCCAGAAATCCAGGTGCTTGCGCCAGACGAAGGGGGCCAGTTCCTCGAGATAGGCCGCGCCGAGCGCCAAGTCGCCGGCGACCGGCCGCGCCTTGATCATGGCCGCGCGTTCCCAGTTCTGACCCAGACTCTCGTAGTAGGTCAGGGCCGCGGCGACAGGCAGCGCGAGCGGCGTGGAGCTGGGATCGGGCCGCAGACGGAAATCCGTTCGAAAGACGTAGCCTTCGGCGCGGCGCTCGTCGAGCAGTCGGATCAGGTCGCGGGTCAGGCGTACCGCGCCCTGATGCGGTCCGCGATCATGGCGGTAATCGAGCTTGTCAGGTTCGTAGAGCGCGATCAGGTCGATGTCCGAGGAATAGTTGAGTTCGTTGCCGCCGAGCTTGCCCATGCCGATGAGGACATAGCCGCAATCCAGCAGTGGGCGCTCGGAATCCTTCAGTTCGAGATCGCCGCGCGCGGCCAGCATCCGCAGCAGGTGAGCCAGGGCAGCTTCGAGCGCGCCGCGCGCGAAAGTCGAGAGGGCGCCGGTTACCTGCTCCAGCGACCAGCAACCGGCGAGATCGGCCAAAGCAACCGTAACCGCCATGCGCCGGCGCGCATGACGAAGCTCGGCGGCCGCCACGTCGCCCTGGTCGGTCTTCGCAACGGTCTCGGGGAGCTGCGCCAGGATCCGGTCCCGTTCGCGCTCCGGCCCATGTTCGACCAGACGGGCCAGTAAGCCCGGCTCCGCAAGCAGGCAAGAGGTCAGAAAAGGGCTGTGGGCGAAAACGGCTTCGAGCAGTGCCGCGCCGCGAGGCGACCGCTGGAATGCGTCCAGTATCTCGCGGATCCGCGCGTCCTCCACTCCGCCCAAGCGTTCGGACCAGCGCTCCAGGCCGGCTTGCGCCTCGGCCCGGTCAAGGACGCAGGGCAGTGGCTGGTCGCTGGACAGAAAGGACGACGTCATGGCTCGTTGGGGATCAGGATCGGGGCACAGTGCTGGCCCGCCACCAGGAGGTCAAGGCTGTCGGACCTCCCGGCGAGGCGCTAATCTGGCGCCCGGACGCGGGCTGCGCCGCGACCGCATTTCTGGTACGCCCGGGGCCGCATGATCCGTCGTTCCTCGATCATTCTCATAGAAGCTTTGCTCGGTATCGTTGCCGGCTTGGTGATTCTGGGCGGCATCGTCCTGTGGCGGCTGTCGGCCGAGCCGGTCAAACTGGACTTTCTAACGCCCCATCTCGAAGAGGCTTTCTCCGCTGGCCGCGAAGAGCGCATCGAGGTCGGTGCGACGCTCCTGTCGTGGGCCGGCGATGCCAATGAACTGGATCTTCTGGCACGGGATGTGGTCGTGCGCGGCGCGGACGGTGAAATACTCGCTCGCTTGCCCAAGGCGGAGGTGACGCTCAGCCTGCGCGCCCTTTTGCACGGCGAGCTGGCCGCAACCGAAGTCGGTCTTTCCGGCGTGGCCATCGTCCTGCGGCGTTCCGCCGAAGGCAGGATCGAGTTGGGTGCTCCCGACGGCCAGGATGGCGCGACCGGCGGCCTCGACTTCGTGATGGAGCGGCTTGCTGACGTCCTGATGGTCGAAGACGACCCGAGCAGGCCGCTCAGCTTCCTGCAGCGCGTCGTCATTCGGGACGGGCGCCTGCTGGTCAACGATCGGCGTCTCGACATGTCTTGGCAGGCGAGCAACGTCGAGATCGAACTTCGCCGCGCTGGAGAGGACCTCGTTGCCGACCTGGAATTCGGCTGGAGCCTCGGCGGCCGGACGGCGGAGCTTTCGCTGGGCCTCGATTACGCGGTGGCGACCGGGGCCGTGAGCTTCGATCTCGCTTTCGCGCAATTGTCGCTGTCCGGGCTGGCGGAGGTTCTGGGCGGCGGGCAGCTTCCGCTTGTCGATCTCATGCTGGAGGGGCACCTGACCGGAAGCGTCGATGCGGCCGGTCGCCCCGGTATTCTGGCGTTCGAAGTCGCGTCCGGCGAGGGCGAGATCGGTCTGGAGGGCCTGGTCGAGCCGCCGCTGCCCGTTCGCCGGCTCGCTGCGCGCGGGACGATCGAACAGGAAGCGCAGACCGTTCGGCTCGAGTCTCTCGAACTGAAGCTTGCTGGGCACGGTGCGACCGACGGCCCGACGATCCGCGCCGCGGGGAGGTTGGCAGCGAGCCGCCCTCTGCTGGCAGGCGATCTCGCGGCCGAGCTCGAGCTCTCGACCTCCGTCGTGCCGGTGGCGGATCTGGGCCGCTACTGGCCGCCTGGCGTGGCAAGCAGCGCCCGCAACTGGCCGCTCGAGAACCTCACCGGCGGCACGGTTCAGGCGGTCGATGTCGACCTTGCCGTGCAGATTCCCGAGGCCGGAATCGAGAATGCCACCGTCGAACGGCTCGCGGGAGGCCTCAACTATCGCGATCTCGAGGTGCACTTTCTGCGGCCGCTGCCGCCCATCGTCGGCGTATTTGGCAGGGCCAGCTTCGACCTTGCGCAGTTTCGCTTCGACGCCGATGGTGGGCGGCTTGGCGAGATCGCCGTCGGGCCGGCGAGCGTGATCATCTCTGGTCTCGACAGCTCACGGCCCGACCAGGGGATCTACGAGACCATGACGGTAGATACGGCGGTCCGCGCTCCCCTCAGACCGGCGCTCGAACTGCTCGACCATCCCCGACTCGACCTGCTCGGGGCCGTTGGGCTCCGTCCGGAGCAGGCATCGGGCCGCGCGGAGATGACGGCCGGCTTCGAATTTCCGCTTATGGCCGATCTGACCTTCGAGCGCATCGCCATCGAGGTCTCGGCCGAGATCTTCGAGGCCGGTCTGCGTCGGGCCGTGCTCGACCGCGATGTGACCGACGGGCGTTTGACGCTCGACTTGACCGAGGCGGGCCTGACGCTTGCAGGCGATTTGCGCCTCGCGGACATCCCGGGCACAGCCACCTGGCGCGAGAACTTCACCGACACGGGCACCTTTCGCACCCTCATTGAGGCAACCCTGCCCAACGTGAATGACGAGGGCCGGGCCCGTCTCGGCCTCGCCTTGCCGGACTATCTCGGCGGACCGCTCTCGGCGTCGGTGAACGTGACCACCGGCCTGGACGGGCGAACCGACCTTCAGGCGGCGCTCAATCTTCAGGAGACGCGCTTGACGCTCGATCCCCTGCAATGGAGCAAGGCGGGCGGTGCGCCGGCCGAGGCGCATGCCACCGTTCGACTCGATGGGGAGAGCATCGAGGGGGTCGAAGCCTTTCGGATCGAGGGTCCTGGCCTTCTCATTGTCGGCACTGCCGAACCCGGCACGGATCGGCCGCTCGCCAGGATTCTGCTGAGCGAGCTGCGGGTTCATCGCACCGAGTTGCGCGAGGTCGCGCTGGACCTGACCGGTGACGGACCGCAAGTCGAGATCGGCGGCGGAACGCTCGATGCCTATCCCTATCTGCGCGAAGCGGAAGGGGACAGGGACGCTGTGCCGGCGACCGGATCTGAGGTGGCCGATCCCGCCCCGCCGGCTCCGGACGCTGCCTCGGACGACCATGAGCCGCTTGTCCTGCGCAGCCGCTCTCTGGACGTCTTGCTGATCGGCGAGGAGAGCCGCCTCGAAGCGGTCAGCCTGGAGCTCCAACGGACGGTGCGCGGCTGGTCGACGGTGACGCTCGACGGGCAGCTGCCGCGAGAGGCGTGGAATATCGAGCGCCAAGGTGTGGAAATCTCGGACGCGGAGGCGACGACGCCGCGATCCGTAAATATCGACTTTCGCCCGGCCGCCGATGGCAGCCAGCTGCTCGAGGTGAGCAGCAACGACTTCGGCGCCATTCTCAGGGCCTTCGGCGTGACCGACGAGATACAGGGCGGCAAGCTTGTCATCACGGGATCCGCTCCCGGGCCGCTGCCAGGGCATCCTCTGACGGGACGAATCGAAAGCGAGAGCTTCGTCGTCTATGATGTGCCGATACTGGCGCGCCTTATGACTTTGGCTTCGTTCGACGGCATCGCCAGCGCGCTCGGCGGGGAGGGCATAACCTTTCAGCGCCTGTTCGGCGATTTCCGCGTCGAGGGGGAGCGCTTCAGCACGGAACTCATGCGCGCCTACGGCACCGGCGTCGGGCTGACCAGCGAGGGCAGCGTCGACTTCGCGGCCGACGAGATCGATCTGCAGGGCACCGTTGTCCCTGCCTACACGGTGAACCGCATTCTCGGCAGCATTCCCCTGCTCGGCTCGCTGCTGACCGGCGGCGAGGGCGAGGGATTCATCGCCGTCGTGTACGAGATTACCGGGCCGACGGATGCGCCGAAGGTTACGGTCAATCCGCTGTCTGCGCTGACGCCGGGCTTCCTGCGCGGGATCTTTACCGAAGGCACCGACACGCCGGCCGAGGCCATCCCCGAACCTCCGAACCGCTGAGATCGGAGCCGTTGTCGGGTTTCGCGCATTACCGGCGCGGTCCGCTCAGGACGGCCGGATCAAGGCGTGGCGCTTCTTCCCGGCCGAGAGCTTGATGACGCCCTGGGTGGTCAGGTCGTCCAATCCGACCTGTTGGAGCTCGTCCGTGACGGCCTGGTCATTGACCCGCGCGCCGCCGCCCTTGATCAGGCGACGCGCCTCGCTGTTGCTGGCAGCGAGGGCGGCATGGCGCAGCAGTTCGTAGACCAGACAGCCTTCCGCAAGGCGCGCGCGCGGCAGCTCGAAGGTCGGCAGGTCGGCGGCGAATCCGCGATCCTCGAAAGTCTGGCGCGCCGTTTCGCCGGCGGCACGGGCGGCGGCCTCTCCACGGCAAAGTCTGGTCGCCTCGTAGGCCAGCACCTTCTTGGCCTCGTTGATTTCGGCACCTTGCAGGTTTTCCAGGCGCTCGATCTCGTCGAGAGGAAGGTCGGTGAACAGTTTGAGAAAGCGACCGACGTCGGCATCTTCGGTGTTGCGCCAGTACTGCCAGTAGTCGAAGTGCGAAAGCCGATGCTCGCTCAACCAGACCGCCCCGCTCGCCGTCTTGCCCATCTTGGCGCCCGAGGCCGTGGTAATCAGGGGCGTGGTAAGACCGTAGAGGCTGTACTGCGCGACCCGGCGGCCGAGCTCGACCCCGTTGACGATGTTGCCCCACTGGTCGGAGCCGCCCATCTGCAGCCGACAGTCGTAGCGGCGCGCCAGTTCCAGGAAGTCGTAGGCCTGCAGGATCATGTAGTTGAATTCGAGGAAGGTCAGCGGTTGCTCGCGGTCGAGGCGCAAACGGACGCTGTCGAAGGTGAGCATCCGGTTGATCGTGAAATGGCGCCCCACGTTGCGCAGGAAGGGGATGTATTCCAGGCCGTCCAGCCAGTCGGCATTGTTCACCAGCACGGCACCGTCGGCTGAGTCGTCGAAGCGCAGGAAATTGGCGAAGTTGCGCCTGATGTGCGCGATGTTGTCGGCGATCTGGGAATCGCTCAGCAGACGCCGGCTCTCGTCCCGCCCTGAAGGATCGCCCACTTTCGTCGTGCCCCCGCCCATGAGCACGATTGGCCGGTGCCCGGTCTTTTGCAGCCAGCGCAGCATCATGATCTGCACCAGGCTGCCGACGTGGAGGCTGTCGGCCGTGGCGTCGAAGCCGATATAGGCGGTGATCGGCCCCTGCAAGACGCGCTCGTCCAGCGCCATGAGATCGGTGCACTGATGAATGAATCCGCGCTCATGGAGGGTCCGCAGAAAGTCGGAACGAGGCGCGGTCATGGCTTCATCTGGTGGCCGATGGCGAAGGACGTGCGGGTTGCTTGCCCGGGGCGCAGGCATTTAACACAATCGTCCCGGAACCACAATTTGCCTGCCGACCGCCGGGGAAATCGCATGGCCGACCGTCCGAGCGCTGCCGCCTTCGCCCGGAACACCGACTCCGGTGCGCCGGCGCGTCTTGCCCTCGGCCTGATGAGCGGCACATCGCTCGACGGCATCGATGCCGCCCTGATCCGCACCGACGGCCGCACGCTGGTCGAACCGGGTCCGTGTCTGACCGAGCCCTACGACCCTGCGTTTCGAAGGCGTTTGCGCGCGATCTTGGGCGGCCGGGGGGACATCGCCCCGGTTGAGCGCGAACTGACCCTGCGCCACGCCGACCTGGTCCGCCGTCTGCTCGCCGATGCCGGCCGCAGGCCCGGGGAAATCGCGGTGATCGGCTTTCACGGCCACACGATTCTGCATGCGCCCGCCGCGCGGCGCACCTGGCAGATCGGCGACGGGGCACTGCTGGCCGCCGAAACGGGAATCGACGTCGTCTCGGACCTCCGCAGCCAGGATGTCGCTGCCGGCGGCGAAGGCGCGCCGCTGGTCCCCCTTTACCACGCGGCCCGGGCCGCCGGCCTCTCCGGCCCTCTCGCCGTGCTCAACCTCGGCGGCGTCGCCAACGTCACCTTCCTCGACCACGAGGCCGAAGCGGCAGTGCGCGATGGCGGCCCGGCCTCGGCGACGGATCGGATCCTGGCCTTCGACACCGGTCCCGGCAACGCCCTGATCGACGACTG
>CAZDBC010000123.1:0-8334 GCA_964503295.1 uncultured Kiloniellaceae bacterium
CGCTTCGGCCACACCCACGTGCTGTGCACCGCCAGCATCGAGGACTCGGTACCATCCTTCCTGCGCAACAGCGGCCGCGGCTGGGTGACCGGGGAGTATGGCATGCTGCCGCGCGCGACCGACAGCCGCACCGCGCGCGAGGCGGCGCGCGGCAAGCAGAGCGGGCGGACCCAGGAGATCCAGCGCCTGATCGGCCGCTCCCTGCGCGCGGTCACCGACCTGACCGGCTTCGGCGAGCGTCAGATTAAGATCGATTGCGACGTCATCCAGGCCGACGGCGGCACACGCACGGCCGCCATCACCGGCGGTTTCGTCGCGCTGCACCTGGCATTCCAACACTTGGTCTCGATCGGCGTCATCGCGGCCGTGCCGGTCGGCGAGCTGGTCGCCGCCGTCTCCTGCGGCATCGTCGACGGCCAGCCCGTGCTCGACCTGGACTACGCCGAGGATTCGACGGCCCAGGCCGACGCCAACTTCGTGCTGACCGAGGGCGGCGGCATCGTCGAGATCCAGGGCACGGCCGAGGACAGCCCCTTTACCCGGGCCGAGTTCGAGGAACTGCTGGCGCTGGCCGAGGGCGGTATCGCCCAGTTGGCGACGCTCCAGCGCCGCGCGCTCGGCCTCGCCGCCGGCTGAGCCATGGCCGCCCGCGAGCTGCCCCGCGGCTTCGAGGCCGGACGCCTGGTCATCGCCAGCCACAACGCCGGCAAGGTGCGCGAGATCGCCGAGCTGCTCGCCGACTGGCCGCTCGAGGTGGTCGCGGCCGGCGAGCTCGGGCTGCCGGAGCCCGAGGAGACCGGCGCCGACTTCATCGCCAACGCCGCCCTCAAGGCGCGCGCGGCCGCGCAGGCCAGCCGTCTGCCCGCCCTGGCCGACGATTCCGGGCTGGCCGTCACCGCCCTGGACGGCCGGCCGGGCATCCATTCGGCGCGCTGGGCCGGCCCGGCGCGCGATTTCGCTGCCGCCATGGCGCGCGTGCAAGAGGCGCTCGGCGACAACGCCGACCGCAGCGCCGCCTTCGTCTGCGCGCTGGCGCTGGCCTGGCCCGACGGGCGGATCGCGACCTTCGAAGGACGCGTGGAAGGGACCCTGGTGTGGCCGCCGCGCGGCGTGCGCGGCTTCGGCTACGACCCCATATTTCAGCCCGAGGGCGAAACGGAGACCTTCGGCGAGATGGAACCGGCGAGGAAGCATGCCATGAGCCACCGCGCACGCGCCTTCGCCCGTCTCGTCGCGGAGGTCTTCGCGCCGTGAGGGCAACGGCGATGACGGCGCGGCCCCGTCCTCAGCCGGGCGCGCCGGCGGTCGCCGGCGGCCGCGGCTTCGGCATCTACGTGCACTGGCCGTTCTGCCTGTCCAAATGCCCCTACTGCGACTTCAACAGCCATGTCCGCGAAGCGGTCGAGCAGGCGCGCTGGCGCGCCGCGCTCTGTGCCGAGCTCGAACACTTCGCCGCGCGCGGCGGGCCGCGCCGGGTCACCAGCGTCTTCTTCGGCGGCGGCACGCCCTCGTTGATGCCACCGGAGACGGTCGCCGCGGTTCTCGAACGCATCGGCGCGCTGTGGAGCGTGGCGGAGGACGTCGAGGTGACCCTGGAGGCCAACCCCGGCGCGGTCGACGCGGCCCGATTCGCGGGCTACGCGGCGGCGGGCGTGGGTCGCCTGTCGCTCGGCGTTCAGGCGCTCAACGACGCGGATTTGCAATTCCTCGGACGACGCCATTCGGCCGCCGAGGCGCTGGCCGCCCTGGATCTCGCGCAGCGCCACTTCGCGCGCGTCTCCTGCGACCTGATCTATGCCCGGCCCGGCCAGAGCCCCGCGGCCTGGCGCGACGAGCTGCGCCAGGCGCTCGCTTTCGGCACCGAGCATCTGTCGCTCTATCAGCTCACCATCGAGGAGGGCACCGTCTTTCACGGCGCCTGGCGCCGGGGCGAACTGAAACCGCCGGACGAGGCAACCGGAGCCGCGCTGTTCGAGCTCACCCGCGAGCTGACTGCGGCCGCCGGCCGGCCGGCCTACGAGATCTCCAACCACGCCCGGCCCGGCGCGGAGTGCCGGCACAACCTGACCTATTGGCGCTACGGCGACTACGTCGGGGTGGGACCGGGGGCGCACGGCCGGCTGGCCCTGCCGGAGAGCGACGGGGGTCCGCGTCGCCTTGCAACCCGGCAGCACCGCGCGCCGGAGATCTGGCTCGACCGCGTGGAGCGGTCCGGCCATGCGACCAGGCAGGAAAGCGAGATCGACGCCGAGACGGCGCGCGCCGAGCTGGTCATGATGGGGCTGCGCCTGACCGACGGCATCGCGCGATCCGACTTCGAGACGCTTTGCGGCGGCTCCTTCGAGGCGCTGCTGCCGGCGGGTTCGCTGGCGCGCCTCACCCAAGGCGGTTTTCTCGAACTCGACGACCGCGGGCTGCGCGCAACCGATGCCGGCCGCCAGCGGCTCGACGCCGTCCTCGCCGCGCTGCTCGCCTGAGGCGACTCAGCCGGCCGGCCGGCGCGCCGAGAAGATGGCGTGGCCGGCCAGCATCCAGTGCAGATCGACCGCCTCGAAGCCGGCCTGCGCAAGCCACGAGAGGTGCTCGGCAACCGACGACGGCCGATCCACCGGATCGTCAGGCCAGCGGAAGAAGTTCCAGTGCAGCTCCCGAAAACGCTGCAGGTCGCGGTCGTCGCCGTGGCGCGCCCGCGAGCGGCGAGCCACCTCCGCCTCCCAGTCCTCGGCCGCGATGCGCAGGCCCGCCGCGTCCGCCGGCATGACGATGTCGGCCAGGACGAACCGCCCGCCCGGACGCAGAAGGCCGGATATGTCGCGGAACAGTCGCCGCTTGCCTTCGCCGTCGAGATGATGCACGGCGAGCGAGGAGTAGACCGCATCGGGCGCCGGCTCGAGACGGCGCCAGTCGGTCGCCGCCAGGTCGAACGGCCGGACGGTCAGGCGGGCACCGGCGGCGGCGCAGGCGGCGCGGGTGCGCTCCAGCATCGCCGGCGAGCCGTCCAGGGCGAGCAGGCGTGCGTGCGGAAAGCGGCCCAGCACGGCACGTGCCAGGTCGCCGGCGCCGCAGCAGAGCTCCACCAACCGGGCGGGCGGCGGCGCGCCGTCGAGCAGGCGACAGACGATCTCGTGCTGAAGCTCGCGCGCCGGCGTGAAGCTGGCCCCGAGCTCGATGAAGGCGGCGGAGTCGTCCTCGCTCCAGCCCGCCCCCTCCAGAGGGTCGCCCATCGCCCGACCTCTCAGTTGATCAGCGGCTCGAAAGTCTGCGGCGCCGGATCGCGCACGACGAAATCGTCGCGCTGCAGCTCGATCACGCCGAGCCCGCGTTCGTTGCCGCCGTCGGGGCGAAAGCGGAAGATGCCGTCGACCCCCGAAAATCCGCTCGGACGGGTCAGAAGCTCGGCGTCGTAGACCAGGGTCTCGCCCTGTTCGACCGCGCGGCGCGCCAGCACGGCCGCCAGGGCCGTGGCGTCGTAGCCGAGCGCGGCGACGCGCGGCGGCTGCGCATCGAACAGGCGGGCATAGCGGTCGCGGAAGTTGCGCCACTGCTCGAGCGGCGGCGAGGCGAACCAGCCGCCGCGCAGGGTCGGCTCGGCGGCCAGGCTGCGGTCATACCAAAGGGCCGTGCCCAGGTACTGCACCTCGCGCGGATCCACGTCGTAGAAGGCGAGGAGGGGCCCGATCTCGCGCAAGCGCTCCCCGCCCTCGGGAATCAGGATGGCATCGAAGCCGGGATCGCCGATGGTGTCGAGGCCGCGCAGGCGGCGCAGGGCGAGCTGCGAGGCCTGATCCCCCTTCGCGCGCAGAGCCGCGCGCTGGCGCTCGAGCTCGGCCGCTCGCGCATCGTAGGCGGCCAGCCGGCGGATGTCTTCGGTGAGGTCGTCGGCGAGGGGGTTGTAGATCGCGATGCGCACAAGTTCGGCGCCGCGTGCCGCCACTGCGTCCTGCAGGGCGCGCAGCGCAAGACGGCCGAAGGGCGTATCGGGCGTCAGGGCGGCATAGCGAAAGTGCCCCTGGTCGACGGCGTAGTCGACCACGCGCGTCACCTGCGCGTGCGGCGTGATGCCCATGACGTAGAGTCCGGGCCGCGCCACCGACCGGTCGTTGGAGAAGCTGATCACGCTCACGCCCGCGCCTTCGGCGACCGGACCGACCGCCGCGGCCGCCTCGCTGAACAGCGGCCCGATGATCAGGCGCGCGCCCTCGGACAGAGCCGTGTCGGCGGCCGCGGTCGCGCCCTCCGGCGTTCCCGCGGTGTCACGCACGATCAGCTCGAAGTCCTCGCCGGCGAGGTCGAAGAGCGCGAGTTGAGCGGCGTTGACCAGGCTCTCGCCGACGCCGGCATGACGGCCGCTGAGCGGCACCAGCAGCGCCACCTTGACGGTCGGGTCGAGCAGGTCCGGCGCCGTCTCGAACGCGTCCGCGCGGGGCAGGGGCTCGGGCTCGGGTTCCGGCTCGACCGCTGGCGGCGGTTCGGCCGCTTGCGTCTGCGGCGGCGGCTTGGCAGGCTCGGGCACTTGGCAGCCGCCAAGTCCCAGCAGCAACGCCAGAGCGGCAGCGACACCGAAGGCTGCAGAGGGCAGTGCGCGCGTGCGAGCGCGTCGGGTCCGAGAGGATCGAGATGTCACCGGAACGGGTTCCTTTGCGGCAGCCGGCTACCCCGCCCGAAAGTAGCGGCGGGCTCGCGCGAAGTAAACCGAACCGCCGGCCGCGGCCATGACGCAGCAGCCGCCCGGCCAGGGTGGTGAGGAGCGCGCGGCGAAAGCGCCGGCACCGGGTCTCTACCTGGTGGCGACGCCGATCGGAAACCTCGGCGACCTTACCTTGCGCGCGCGCGGGCTGCTGGCGCACTGCCACCTGATCGCCTGCGAGGACAGCCGGGTCGCGCGCAAGCTGCTGGCAGCGCACGGCATAGCGACGCCGACCGTCAGCTACCACGAGCACAACGCGGCGCGACAGCGGCCGCGCCTGCTCGCGCGCATCGCCGAGGGCGCGGCGGTTGCCCTCATCTCCGACGCCGGCACGCCCCTGGTCTCCGACCCCGGCCACAAGCTGGTGCGCGCGGCGCTCGACGCCGGCCTGCCGGTCACGGCGCTGCCCGGCCCCTCGGCGCCGCTGACCGCGCTCTTGCTCTCCGGACTGCCGAGCGACCGCTTTCTCTTCGCCGGCTTTCTGCCCGCCAAGCCGGCGGCCCGGCGCAGCACACTGGCCGAACTGGCCGCGGTGCCGGCCACGCTGCTGTTCTTCGAGACCGCGCCGCGCCTTGCCGCCAGCCTCGCCGACATGGCCGACGTTCTGGGCGATCGCCCGGCCGCGGTGGCGCGCGAACTGACCAAGCTGCACGAGGAGGTGCGCCGCGAGCGGCTCGGCGCGCTTGCCGCCCACTACGCCGGCGCCGGCCCGCCGCGCGGCGAGATCGTCGTCGTCGTCGGCCCGCCGCCGCCCGCGCGGACCTGGGACGACGCCGCGCTCGACGCCGCGCTGCGCCGCGCCCTGGCGTCGCGCAGCCTGCGCGACGCCGTGGCCGAGGTCGCCGCCGCATCGGGCCGCCCCCGCCGCGATGTCTACGCCCGCGCGCTGGCCCTGCAGGAGGCCGGGCCGTGACCGCCGGACGCGGCCCGGACGCGGGCCCGGGACCCGATGCCGGCCGGCAGGCGGCCTGGCGGCGCGGATGCGGCGGCGAAGCCCTGGCCGCCTGGTGGCTGCGCCTCAAGGGCTACCGCATTGTCGCGCGCGGCCTGCGCACGCCGGCCGGCGAACTCGACCTGGTGGCGCGACGCGGCCGCATACTCGCCTTCGTCGAGGTCAAGGCGCGGCCCGACCTGGAGGCCGCGCGGGCGGCGATCTCGCCGCGTCAGCGGCGGCGCATCGCCCGGGCCGCCGAGGCCTTCCTCCAGCAGCGGCCGGCCTACGCGCGCCTGCAGCCGCGCTTCGATGCGGTGCTGATCGCACCCGGGCGGCGCCCCCGCCATCTCGTGAACGCCTGGGACCAAAGCGGTCACGACCGCTGGTCAGCCGCGGGGCGGTCGCGCTAGAAGTGGCGCGAGTTCGCGCAACAACCGGGCACGGAGAGGCGCTCGAGGGCATGACCGGCGCGGGGCCGACCCTTCCGCGGCGCACATGGAGCGCCCGGAGCCTCATGGCGGTGCTGGTGCTGGCCCTGGGCCTTGGCGGCTGCACTCCGACCGGACTGGCGGTAGGGGCGGCGGCGACCGTCGGCACCGCCGCCGCCCGGGAAAAGGGCCTCGACGGCAGCTGGAATGACGGCGTCATCCGGCTGCGCATCCAGGAGCTCTGGCTGGAGTCCGACCCCGGACTGTTCGCGAAGCTCGGCCTGACGGTGGAGGAGGGCAAGGCACTCCTGACCGGCAAGGTGGCGGACCCCGAAACCCGCGTGGAGGCGGTGCGCCTCGCCTGGCGGGCCCCGGGCGTGCGCGAGGTCATCAACGAGATCGAGATCGACGAACCGGTCGGGTTCGGGGGTTTCGCGCGCGATTCCTGGATCATCGCCCGACTGCGCAGCAAGTTGCTGCTCGACCGCGCGGTCAATTCGATCAATTTCTCGATCGATGCGGTCGATCGGGTAGTCTATGTCATGGGCATCGCACGCGACCGCGCCGAGTTGGAACGGGTGATCGGCCATGCCAAGGACATCGCCTACGTCAGACGCGTAGTCGACTACGTGCGGATCCTGCAGCCGCCGGACCTCGAACCGGGGCCCGAACCGGGACCCGACAGCCGCGGGGCGCAGGCGGTTGGTGCGCGCGGGGCGCAGTCGGGCAGTTGAATGCCTGTCCGAACCGCTCCGCAACGAGAGGAGCCTGCGATGAACTGGTCACCGGCCAGCGGGCGCAAGGAACTCGAGGCCGAGCTGCGGCGGATCGGCGCCCTGCCCGACGACGCGGTCAGGCCGGCCGAGGCTGCGCTCCTGCTGGCCGCCCTCGACCGTCCCAGCGTGGCGCTCGACCGCTATCGCCACCACCTCTCGCTGCTCGAGCGCGACACGGCCGAGATGGGCGCGCGGCTGGGCGCCGACAACGACCTGACCGCGCGGGTCGAAACGCTTAACCGCGTCCTGCTCGAGCGCTACGGCTATCAGGGCGATCAGCTCAATTACGACGACCTGCAGAACGCCAACCTGATGCGCGTCATCGACCGGCGCAAAGGGCTGCCGGTCGCACTCGGCATCCTCTACATCCACGCCGCCGAGGCGCAGGGCTGGGCCATCGCCGGCATCAACTTTCCCGCTCATTTCATGCTGCGCATGGAGCTCGGCGGCGCGGCCGTGGTGCTCGACCCCTTCAACGCCGGCGCGTTGCGCAGCGCCCAGGAGCTGCGCGAGCTGATCAAGGGAGTCGCCGGCTCCGAGGCCGAACTGCGCCCCGAGCACATCCGTCCGGTGAGCGCACGCGAGGTGCTGCTGCGCCTGCAGACCAACATCAAGGTGCGTCTGGTGCAGGAAGAGCGCGCCGCCGAAGCGCTCGAGATCATCGAAACGATGCTGCTGATCGCTCCGGGCCGCGCCAGCCTGTGGAACGAGGCCGGCGTGCTGCACGCCCATCTCGGCAACCTGCGCGCCGGCATCATGGCGCTCGAGCACTTCCTGGAGCTGTCCGGCCCGCGACGGGGACCGGACAGCGACCGCCACCAGGCCGCGCGGCTCTTGCAGCAACTCAAGGCGCAGCTTAACTAGGGGCGCCGGCCGCCCGCGGGGCGGCGGCGGGACGGCGAGCGGAGGCGAGGGCCATGAGCCTGGCGGTGGCGATCCAGATGGACCCGATCGAAGCGATCGACATCGACGCCGACAGCACCTTCGTCCTGGCGCTCGAGGCGCAGCGGCGCGGCCACGGACTCTACCACTACCTGCCCCAGGACCTGACGTTCCGCGACGGGCGGGTGCGCGCCTGGGCGCGGCCCATGAGCCTGCGCCGCGAGCGTGGCCGCCACGCCGAGCTGGGCGAGCCGCAGTCGCTCGACCTTGCCGGGCTCGACGTGGTGCTGATGCGCCAGGATCCGCCCTTCGACATGGCCTACATCACGGCCACCCATCTGCTCGAGCACATCCATCCGCGCACCCTGGTGGTCAACGACCCGGTCGCCGTGCGCAACGCGCCCGAGAAGCTGATGGTGACGCACTTCCCCGAGCTCATGCCGCCGACCCTGATCACCAGCAGCAAGCGCGAGATCGAGGCGTTCCGCGCCGAGCACCGCGACATCATCGTCAAGCCCCTGTTCGGCAACGGCGGCGCCGGCGTGTTCCACATCACGCCGGAGGACGAGAACCTGAACGCGCTGATCGAGATGTTCACGGCGCAGTTCCGCGAGCCGCTGATCGTCC
>CAZDBC010000124.1:0-8256 GCA_964503295.1 uncultured Kiloniellaceae bacterium
GAAGGTCATCATCAACATCAAGACCTTCGCCGACGGCCACGCGCCGCCCGACCGCGTGCTCGAAACGATGTTCTGACGTCCGCGCGGGGGGCGCGCCCGCTTCGCCCGCGACCGAAGCAACGCCGTCTGCCGCGACGCCATTATGCCGGCCTTAACCCCCATGGGAGAGATCGGCATGGCAATCACAGTTTTCATCCGCTATGAGATCGACCCCTTCAACACGCAGGCCTTCGAGCGCTACGCGCGCAACTGGGGGCAAGTAATCCCGCGGTGCGGCGCAGACTTGGTCGGCTATTTCGCACCGCACGAGGGTTCGGCGACGACTGCCTACGGCGTCTATCACCTCGAAAGCCTGGCCGCCTACGAAGCCTATCGCGCGCGGCTGGCGTCGGACCCGGAGAGGGCCGGGCCAACTACGACTTCGCCCAGCACGAAGCCTTTACCCGCCGCGAGGAGCGACTCTTTCTGCGCCTCGCTTCGGCACCCCACGCCGAGGGGCCGGCCTCGTAGTTGCGGTCCTCTTCGGGGGCTGGCCTAAAGAGGGCAGACCGGCGGCGGCGCGATCGACGACCGCGAAGATGCGGCGTGGCGGCCGCCCCTTACGGGGCCAGATCGAGGGCCTCGACGATCCGACGATAGGGCAGTCCGGCGTCGTCGTTGAGGCGCTTCACCTCGGATTCGGACTCGGCTTCGAAGAGACAGCGGCAGCAGCCGTCGCTCGGAGTGAAGGCGGAGCGGAGGTAGCGCACGCCGAGTCCTTGCGCCCGCAACTCCTCGGCCTTGGCGATCGCCGCCTTCTGGGCGCCGGCCAGCTGCTCCATGGTGATTCCTGCGAGATCGCGTTCGACCATGAACACGGTCATTGTCTGTGCTCCTGTGCCGTCGGGGTCGATGGAAACAGGTTGCGCCGGCGCGCGCGGCGGGGGAACCACCCACTTGGATATCGATCGATAACTGACGGTTATGGGGAATGGGGATAGACTGCTCCCGGTGCCGGCGCGGCGCCGGCTCGGGAGGCCGGTCATGGAGATGTATCAGATCCGCTACGCTCTGGCCGCCGCCAAGGTCCTCAATTTCACCAAGGCCGCTGCCGACTGCCATGTCTCGCAGCCGGCCTTGACCAATGCGGTCAGAAAGCTCGAAGAAGAACTGGGGGCCAGGCTGTTCCACCGCGAGGGCCGGCGCATCCTGCTGAGCGATTTCGGCCACCGGATGCTGCCGCACCTGGAGCAGATCATGGCCGAGGCGCAAATCGCGCGCGACCTGGCGGAAAACTACCGCCTGCTCAACAAGGAACCCGTTCGTCTCGGTGTCCTCTCGACCGTGGGGCCGGTGCGCCTGGCGCGTTTCCTGTCCCGCTTCGAGGCCACGTACGAGGGTGTCGAGGTGGCCGTGCACGAGGATTCGCTGGATGGTCTGCTTGCGAGCCTGGATGGCGGCGGCCTCGATTTGGCGGTTCTCAACCCGCTGGACCGGTGTTCCGAACGACTGCAGGGATTGACGCTCTACCGGGAGCGCTACGTCGTCGTCCTGCCGCCCGAACATCGGCTGGCCGCGCGCAACAGCGTCGCCCTCGCCGATCTCGCAGGCGAACCCTATGTCGATCGCCTGGCCTGCGAGATGCGCGAGATGGTGATGGCCGTTTGCGGCGCGCGCGAGATCGAGCTCTACGCCCGTTTCCGCTCCCAGCGGGAGGACTGGGTCCAGGCCATGGTGCTGGCCCGGCTCGGTTTCGCGTTCATGCCGGAATACTCGGTGACCAGCCCCGAGCTTAGCGTGCGGCCGCTGGTCGATCCCGAGGTGGCGCGCAGCATATGCCTCATGAGCATGCCCGGTCGGCGGCACAGCCCGGCGGTCGAGGCCTTTGTCCGCTCGGCACGGAGCTTCCGCTGGCCGGGTTGAGCCGGGACGGCGGTCTCAAGCCGTGCAGAGCGGCCGGCCGGTCCGGTAGTCGCAGGCGCGGAGGTCGCGGATCGTCGCCTGCGGGCCGCACAGCGCGCAGGCCGGGTCCGGTCTCGTCCTGACCTTGCGGAAGGTGGCGCCGAGGGCGTCGTAGAGCAGCAGTTCGCCGGACAGCGACCGGCCGATGCCGAGCAGCTCCTTGATCACCTCGGTTGCCTGCAAGGCGCCCATTGTTCCAGCCAGCGCGCCCAGAACGCCGACATCGGCACAGCTCTCCTTGGGATCGCCCGGTTGCGGGCCGAACAGGCAGCGGTAGCAGGGATGGCCACCTTCGGCACCGCGCAAATGCGCCTTGTAGGTCGAAAGCTGGCCGTCGAAGCGCATGATGGCGGCCGAGACCAGCGTGCGCCCGGCCAGGTAGCAGGTGTCGTTGAGCAGATAGCGGGTCGGGAAGTTGTCCGAGCCGTCGGCCACGAGGTCGTAGCGCCCGACCAGATCGAGGGCGTTGTCGGCGGTCAGGCGCGCCTCGTGGAGCTCGACCGCGACCTCCGGGTTGATGGCGGCGAGACGCTCGCGCGCGCTTTCGACCTTGGGCCGATCGAGGTCCGCGGTGCCGTGCAGCACCTGGCGCTGCAGGTTCGACAGCTCGACCCGGTCATGGTCGATGATGCCCAGGGTGCCGACCCCGGCCGCCGCGAGGTAGGTCAGCAGCGGGGCGCCCAGGCCGCCGGCGCCGACCACCAGCACGCGCGCGGCGAGCAGGCGCGCCTGCCCCTCCTCGCCGATCTCGGGGAGGACGAGATGGCGGGCATAGCGTTCGATCTGGCGGTCGTCGAGCTCCATCGGCTGGCCTGAAAGGCTCCTCCTTGCCTGTTACATGCCCTCGAAGAGGTCGGTGCTCAAGTAGCGTTCGGCCGAGGAGGGCAGCACGACGACGATGAGCTTGCCCGCCATCTCGTCGCGTGCCGCGATCTCCAGGCCGGCCGCCAGCGCCGCGCCGGAGGATATGCCGACCGGCATGCCCTCAAGCGCGGCGACCTCGCGCGCCATGCGGAAGGCGGTGTCGTTGGCGATGCGGATCACCTCGTCGATCATGTCGCGGTCGAGAATCGAGGGCACGAAGCCCGCCCCGATGCCCTGGATCTTGTGCGGGCCGGGCGGACCGCCCGACAGCACGGGGCTGTCCTCGGGTTCGACCGCGACCATGCGCAGGCCCGGCTTGCGCGCCTTGAGAACCTGACCGACGCCCGTCAGCGTCCCGCCCGTGCCGATGCCCGAGACCACCAGATCGACGCGACCGCCGCTGTCGCTCCAGATCTCCTCGGCGGTCGTGCGCCGATGGATTTCGGGGTTGGCGGGATTGTCGAACTGCTGGGGCATGATCGCATCGGGCAGGCTGCCGATCAGGCGCTCGGCCTCGGCGACCGCGCCGCGCATGCCCAGCGCGCCCTCGGTCAGCACCAACTCCGCACCGAGCAGGCGCAACATCTTGCGGCGCTCGACCGACATGGTCTCCGGCATGGTGAGAATCAGGCGGTAGCCCTTCGCCGCGCAGACGAAGGCAAGAGCGATTCCGGTATTGCCGCTGGTCGGCTCGACGATCACCGTCTCCGGCCCGATCCGGCCTTCCGCCTCCAGGCGCTCGATCATGGCCAGGCCGATGCGGTCCTTGACGGACGAGAGCGGATTGAAGAACTCGCACTTGGCGACCAGCTCGGCCTTGGCGCCGTGCCGCCGCGCCAGCTTGTCGAGGCGCACGAGCGGCGTTGCGCCGATCGTCTCCAGGATGTTGCCGTAGATCCGGCCGCGGACGGCTGGCTGCGCGCTCTCCGGCTCGGTCGCGGTCCCGGCGCGGCGCGCCCCTTGCGACATGCTTGGTCTCTCCGTCTGAATTGGCGCTGCCTTCCTAGCCCGTGCGGCGCCGCTCTGCAAATCTCTAGCGATCGGCCGCATTGGCGAGATCAGCGACGCCGATACGCCCCGATTGCTCTGTCCGAGAGGGAAAGCGCCATGAACCAGGACGTTCGACAGCTGTACGACGATGCCGAAGTGCGGGCCGAGTGTCTGGTCGCCGTGCTGCGCATTGCCGTAGCGGTAGCTCTGGGTGCCGTCTTCGTGCTCGCGGTCCTGCGCGAAGCACCAGCCGGGCAACCCATGCTGGTGCGCCAATACGTCTTTGCGGCCGTCACCCTGGGGGCCTACATGACGCTCGGTATCCTGTCCTACCGGGCCAACGTGCGCGGCCGCTATCGGCCCTGGATGGCCTGGCTGACGGTGACCGGCGACGTCGGTTTCCTGCTCGGCAACGTCTGGCTCAGCCTGCTCAACACCGGCCTTGAAGCCGACTATCTGGCCGGGCTGGTGCCGGTCTGGCTGGCACCTCTGGTGCTGGCGTTCGGGGCGCTGCGCTACAATCCCTGGCTGCAAGCCTACGTGGTGATCCTTGTGGTCGGCGGGCTGGCGCTGCTCGGTGTCCTCGACTCGAGCTGGCGCGGTCGGCCCGAAGGAGCGCCGCCTGAAACGCTGGCCTACTTCTTCGCGCTGCCGCCCAACATCATGCGCTTGGCCATGCTGGCCGGTGCCGGGATGCTTCTGGTGGTCGCGGCGGTGCGCGCGCGCCAGCTGCTGGCCCGGGCGATCACGGAAGCCGGGCGGCGCGCCAACTTGACCCGATACCTGCCGCCCCAGATCGCTTCGCTTCTCGCCGGGGGCGGAACCGAAGACCTTCGTCGTGGCAGGCGACAGAAGGTGGCCATGCTGTTCATCGATATGCGCGACTTCACCAGTCGGGCGGAGGCGATGGCACCGGAGCGTCTGGGCGCCTTTGTCACGGACTACCGTGTCTGCATTACCCGGGCCGTCGAGCCGCACGGCGGAATCATCGACAAGTTCGTCGGTGATTCGGCCATGGTCATCTTCGGTCTCGTCGCGCCCGGGGCGGGCGATGCGCGTGCCGCTCTGGCTGGAGCGCGGGCCGCTTTGGCAGAGCTCTCGGCCTGGAACGCGCGGCTGGCGACGGCCGGCGAGCCGCCGGTGGCGGTGGGAATCGGAGCCCACTACGGCGAGGTGTTCTGCGGCGCGGTGGGCGGTCTCACGCGGCTCGAGTACACAATACTGGGCGACGCGGTGAACGTCGCGGCGCGTCTGCAGGAGCACAGCAAGGCGGTCGGGCTGCCGTTGATCGCCTCCGAGGACCTGTTGAAGGCCGCCGGAGAGCCTCCGCAGGCGCCCGCTTGGCAGGAACTGGAGCGGCAACCGCTGCGGGGACGGGTCGCGCCGATCGCGATCTATGGTGCCGACGCGCCCGTTCCTGGGCAGACTTAGCCGCGCGGGGCGTACTTTGCCAGAATGCGCTGCAGGGTGCGCCGGTGCATGCGCAAGCGCCGCGCGGTCTCCGAGACGTTGCGCTCGCATTGCTCGTAGACGCGCTGGATGTGCTCCCAGCGCACGCGGTCGGCGCTCATGGGATGGTCGGGCGGCGGCGGCAGCAGGCTTTCCTGCTCCAGGAGGGCGGCTGCGACCTGGTCCGCGTCGGCGGGCTTGGTCAGATAGTCCGTGGCCCCGATCTTGACCGCCGCCACGGCGGTCGCGATGTTGCCGTAGCCGGTCAAGACGATGATGCGCGCGTCCTCGCGCGATTCGCGCAGGGTCTGAACCACGTCGAGACCGCTGCCGTCGCCCAGGCGCAGATCGACCACGGCGTAGCGCGGCCGGCCGGCGCGCGCCGCGGCGACCCCCTCGGCCACCGAGGTGGCCGTGACGACCTGAAACCCGCGCTTTTCAAGGGCGCGAGCAAGGCGGGCGCAGAGCCGCTCGTCGTCATCGACGATCAGCAGGGACCGCGGCGTGCTGGCCAGGCTGGCGCGCGCCGGCGTCTCGGGACCTTCGCCGGGAATGCCTTCTTTTTCCATCACATAGCGTCCTTAAACCGATTCCAGGCGCTCTTTCTTGACCGGTCGGGCGTCAGAGAGGCCTTCGGCTACCTCACTTAATGTGTTGCGCCGCCAGCGAATCTCAACCTCCGCGCCGCCCTCGCGGGGATTGCGGAAGCGCAGGCTGGCCCCGGCGTGGCCGAGCAGCGTCTGGGCAATGAAGATGCCCAGGCCGAGTTGCTGCCCGGCCGAACTGCCGCGCGCGTCCTGGCTGCCGGTGGAGACGTAGGGCTCGCCCAGCCGGGTCAGCACGCCGGGATCGAAGCCCGGCCCGTCGTCGGCGATGGTCACGATCAGCCACTCCGCATCCCAGGCGATCTCGACCCAGACCCGATGGCGGGCGAACTGCATGGCGTTCTGGAGCAGGGTGCCGAGACCGTGGATGATCTCCGGGCTGCGCACCACGGTCGGATGCTCGCGCGGCCCCTCGGGCAGCGGGCCGGCCTCGATCTCGAGATCGATGCCGTCGCGCGCGTAAGGGGCGGCCGCCGTCTCGACCAGGGCGGCGACCGGTATGCGGTTGTAGGGCTCGCCGCCGTCGTCCTCGGGATTGTCGGCGAGCCGGGCCAGGATCTCCCGGCAGCGCTTGCTCTCCGCGACCAGGAGCTCCATGTCCTCGTGCCAGGGGCTGTCGGCGGGCAGCTCCCGTTCAAGCTCGCGCGCAACCACCGCGATGGTGCCGAGCGGGCTGCCCAGCTCGTGCGCCGCCGCCGCGGCAAGCCCGCCCAGGGCCGACAGCCGCTGTTCGCGCGCCAGCGCCATCTGGGTCGCCGTCAGGGCCTCGGACATGCCGCGCGCCTCCTCGGCAATGAACGAGACGTAGGCGGCGATGAAGACCAGTGCGATGACCAGCGCGGACCAGACGCCGAGGCGGTAGAACACCGGCATGGCGAAGGGCTCGTCGGGCCACGGCAGCGGCAGGTGCCAGAGCGCCAGCAGCGAGACTAGGACGATCGCCAGCATGCTCAGAACAGCCGTCGAACGCGGCGACAGGATCGTGGCCGAGAGGGTGACCGGGGCCAGGATCAGGATGGCGAAGGGGTTGCTGAGACCGCCGGTGAGTGCCAGCAAAGCGGCCAGTTGGACGAGGTCGAAGGCCAGATTGAAGGCGGCCTCGCGCTCCTGCAGCCACAGCTGCTTGGGCCGCGTTACCTGCAGTGCGACGTTGAGCGCGCCGGACAGCAGCACCACCACCAGCGCCGGCGCCAGGGGCAGGGCCAGACCGAAGCCGAAGTGCACCAGGGTCAGGGTGACCACCTGGCCGGCCAGGGCGACCCAACGGATCAGCACGACCGTGCGCAGGCGCACCCGCCCGCCGGCCGGCGTCATCCCGGGCGGCGGAAAGAGGGAGAAGTCGTTGACCGGGCGCATCTCTGGACGGATCGGTCTTGCCAGTCGGGTCGGGTCGGGTCGGGTCCGGGGCGCAAAGTAGAGGCCGCGGCGGCAGCGAATGCAAGACGCGCGGCGCGGCGGCCCGCCAGGCGGTCACCCGGCGCTCGGCTCTGGTTCCGGCCGCCCGTCCATGCCATATCACCTCCATGACCACAGTTCGCGCGCCCGCCATCCTGGTCGAGGGCCTCGCCAAGCGCTACGACCGCACCGTCGCCGTCGCCGACGTCAGCTTTCGGCTGGCGCACGGCGAGACGCTGGCCCTGCTCGGGGCCAATGGTGCGGGCAAGACGACCACCATCTCGATGCTGCTCGGCCTGCTGCTGCCCTCGGCCGGCCGCATCGTCATGCTCGGCGAGGACATGGTGCGCCATCGCCACCGTGTGCTCGGCCGAATCAACTTCTCCTCGCCCTACGTCGATCTGCCGCGGCGGCTGACCGTGCGCCAGAACCTGACCTTCTTCGCGCACCTCTACGGGCTCGACGGCGCCCGCCGGCGGGTCGCAGAGCTGGCCGAGGAGCTCGACCTCGGCGACTTTCTCAACCGGCCGAGCGGCCAGCTGTCGTCCGGCCAGAAGACCCGAGTGTCGATGGCGAAGGCGCTCATCAACCGTCCGGAGATCCTGCTGCTCGACGAGCCGACAGCATCGCTCGACCCCGATACCGCGGACTGGATGCGCAGCTACTTGAAGACCTATCAGGCGCGCAGCGGCTGTGCCGTTCTTCTCGCCTCGCACAACATGTCCGAGGTCGAGCGCCTGTGCGACCAGGTGCTGATGATGCGGGCCGGGAGCATCGTCGACCGCGGCCCGCCGGGCGACCTGCTGGCGCGCTACGGGCGCGGCAATCTCGAGGAGGTCTTCCTCGACATCGCGCGCAACCGGCGCGACGGGCGAAGCGGCGTCGCGCCCGGGAGAGCGGCGGAATGAGGGCGGCGACCCCCGCCCTGGCCGTCGCTGGGCTCGGCACGCCGCTGCAGCGTATCGGCGCGCTGGTGCTGCGCCATCTCTACCTTCTGCGCACCTCCTGGCCG
>CAZDBC010000125.1:0-8226 GCA_964503295.1 uncultured Kiloniellaceae bacterium
CGGCCATGACCGCCATAGCGGCGCCGAAGTCCTCGCGCTGCAGCAGCGGCTCGACCTCCCGGCGCGCCGACTCGAGCGCCGCGAACAGCGCCTTCTCCTCTTCGGCCTGAAGCAAATTCTCCTCCGGCAGCCCGTCGTGGCTTGCCTTGTCCTTCTTCTCCTCGATGCGCACGATGTTGGCGGCGCGCCGCCAGGCGGTCAGGAGGTTGGCGCCGTCGTCGCTCTCCAGGAAGGCGCCCAGCGCCTCGACGCGGGCGAGCAGACGGACCAAGTCGTCCTCTCCGCCCAGCGCGAAGACGGCTGAGATCAGGTCGTGGCGCACCCCCCGCTCGCGCAGCGCCACCTTGAGGCGGTCGGCGAAGAAGTCGAGCAATGCCGCAACAACTTCGGCATTCGGGCTCTTGGCGGTTGCCGCCGGATAGAGCTGCAAGGCGGCATCGAAGACGGCGTTCAGCGGTAGGCGCAAGCCGTTCTCGACGATCAGCCGGATGACGCCCAGCGCCGCCCGGCGCAGGGCATAGGGGTCCTTCGACCCGGTCGGCGTCTGGCCGATGGCGAAGAAGCCGGCCAGCGTGTCGAGCTTGTCGGCCAGCGCGACCGCGACCGAGATCGGCGCCGAGGGGCAGGCGTCGCCCGGCCCGAGCGGCGAGTAGTGCGCCGCGATCGCCTCGGCGACGGCCGGGTCCTCGCCGTCGTGGAGAGCGTAGTAGCGGCCCATCACGCCTTGGAGCTCGGGGAACTCGCCGACCATGCCGGTGGTAAGGTCGGCCTTGGCGAGGCGCGCGGCCGCGCGGGCATGGTCGCGCTCGGCACCGGGGATGTGCCGGCAGAGCTCGGCGGCCAGCGTTTCCATGCGCGAGACCTTCTCGGCCAGAGTGCCAAGTTGGGCGTGGAATACGATCTCCTCGAGCGCCGGCACCCGGCTGGCCAGGCTGCGCTGGCGGTCCTGGTCCCAGAAGAAGCGCGCGTCGGCCAGGCGCGCGCGCAGCACGCGCTCGTTGCCGGCGACGATGTTGGCCTCGCGCGCGCCGTCGGGCGGCATGTTGGCGACCAGCAGAAAGCGGTCGGCCAGCGATCCGTCGGCGCGCAGGGTCGAGAAGTACTTCTGGTGATTGCGCATCGAGGTGGTGAGCACCTCCGGCGGCAGGTCCATGAAGCCGGCGTCGATGCGCCCGGCCATGACGCTGGGCCACTCGACCAGCCCGACCACCTCCTCGAGCAGGCCGGGATCTTCTTTCACACGCAGCCCTTCGGCCGCGGTCAGTTTCTCCGCCTGGTCAAGGATCGTGTGCCGCCGCTCCTCGGGGTCGAGCATGACCCCGGCGTTCGAGAGCTTCGCCCGGTAGTCGTCGAAGCCGCCGACCTCGAAAGGCGCCGGCGCCAGGAAGCGATGGCCGACGGTGCTGTTGGTGAAGGGGAGAAGTTCCTCGGGAGGATGCTCATAGCCCTCCTCGGCTGGACGCGGGAGCAGCTGTGCACTGGATATCATGCCGCCCTCTGTCGGTGCGTCTCCTCCACGCCCGAGAGAAATTCCACCGTAAATTGGCTTACCATCAAAGATCGCCAACGCGCCTTGTAACGGTCGCACCCAGCGCAAGCGGTTCCGGCTCCAGCGCATCGACTTCGGCCAACCGAAAGCTGTAACGGTCTCGTAGATGAGCAGCCGCAGAACCTCGCTCGTCGCCCGCCCCTTAACGTGCCGCACGGCGAAGTAGAAGCTGCCCTTGTCGGTCTCGCGCACTTCGGCCTCACCGATGTCGCTCAGGCCGTTGGCCTTCAGAAAGCCCTGGATGGCCTGCTCGGGCGCGCCGACCTTGGGGCCCTTCTTCTCCTCGGTCACGTCCGGCTGACGCTCCGGCAGACCCTGCGCGACGAAGGTCAGGCGGCGCGGCGTGACGAAGGCGGCGGTGCCTTCGGCCGCCAGTCCCGCGCCAGCGAGGCGTTCGCCGATCAGCCGCTTCAGGTCGGCGGCGGCGCGCGCCTGCATGCGCGCCGGGATCTCCTCGCTCAGCAGTTCGAGCAGCAGCTCAGCCATGGGCACGCGCCGCCGGCTGCTCGTCGGCCGCCGCCGTGGCGGTCTGGGTCGCCACCCACTGCTCACAGCAGGCCTTGGCCAGCTCGCGCACGCGCCCGATGTAGGCCTGCCGCTCGGTGACCGAGATGACGCCGCGGGCATCGAGCAGGTTGAAGATGTGGCTCGCCTTCATGCACTGGTCGTAGGCCGGCAGCGGCAGCGGCCGCTCGCGCGTCAGCAGGTACCGGCACTCCTGCTCCGCGTCCTTGAAATGGCGGAACAGGATCTCGGTCGTGGCGTGCTCGAAGTTGTAGGCGGAGAACTCGCGCTCGGCCTGCAGGAAGACGTCGCCGTAGGTCTTGCCGCCCGCCTCGGCCGGGCGGCCGTCCCAGTCGAGGTCGTAGACGTTCTCGACCCCCTGCACGTACATCGCCAGCCGCTCCAGGCCGTAGGTCAGCTCGACCGAAACCGGATCGCAGTCGATGCCGCCGACCTGCTGGAAGTAGGTGAACTGGGTCACCTCCATGCCGTCGCACCAGACCTCCCAGCCCAGGCCCCAGGCGCCCAGGGTCGGGCTCTCCCAGTCGTCCTCGACGAAGCGGATGTCGTGCGCCAGGGGATCGATCCCGATCGCGTGCAGCGAGCCGAGATAAAGCGCCTGGCTGTCCGGCGGCGAGGGCTTCATCAGGACCTGAAACTGGTAGTAGTGCTGGAGCCGGTTCGGATTCTCGCCGTAGCGCCCGTCGGTCGGCCGGCGCGAGGGCTGCACGTAGGCCGTGTTCCAGACGTCGTCGGGACTGCCCAGGGCGCGCAGGGTGGTCGCCGGATGGAAGGTGCCGGCCCCGACCTCGAGGTCGTAGGGCTGCAGGATGACGCAGCCCTGATCGGCCCAGTAGTCCTGCAGCTTCAGGATCAGCCGCTGAAAGCAGCGTTCCGGATCAGCGATCTTCTTGCTGGCGGCCACGACGGCTGGAGCTCCCCGGGCAGGGCGCGGCAGATCTCTGCTCGCTTTCGGACCAGCGCCGAAGCGGCCCGAGCGGGCCCTCTTGTGCGCTGCAAAAGGCGCCGAACCATAGCCGCCGGCCCGAAGCGAATCAAGGCGCCGGCCGGTCGCCACGCCACCTCAACGCTCGGGCGGCTTGCTGCCCTTGGGATGATAGATGCCGGTGCGCGGATCGCGCACCATCTCGACGGAATCGTCGTCCTTGGCGTCGACCGGACGGCGCCGCCGCGCGGGGTCGCTCTCGCGCAGCTTGGCCTCGGTGCGGCGCGCCTGCTGCAGCCGGCCGAGGAACTTGAAGCCGTACCAGACCAGCGCGATGACCGCGGCCAGCACGAGCAGCTTCTGGAGGGACGGCAGGCCGAACATGTGTTGTTTCTAGGGGCGCCGGACCGGCACGGTCAAGCGCGGCGACGAGTCGCTCACAGGCCGAAGCGGGCCCAGAGCGCGCGCTCCTCGAGCGCGGCGAAGGCCCCGCGGACCCAGTCCTCGGGAGCCGGGAAGCCGCCGCCGGTCGCGCGCTCGCCGAGGCCGAGGCGGCGCCGCAGCCAGGAGCGCGGCCGGCGCACCGGAACCATGATGACCGATTCGCCGAAGCGCTCGCGCAGCACGCTGCGCATTTCCCCGACCTCGTCGGCCAGGCCGAGATCGACCGCCGTCCGCCCGGCCCAGAACTCGCCGCTGAACAGGACCTCGCGGTCCTCGTGCAGGTGCTCGCCGCGCCGCTCCAGGACCATGTCCTGGAAACGCCTGTGAACCTCTTCCTGGATGCGCTTCAGGCGTTCGACGTCCTCGGGATCCTCCGGACGAAAGGGATCCAGCATCGACTTTCGGTCGCCGGCGGTATGAATGCGCCGTTCGATGCCATAGCGGCCGATGAACTTGTCGAAGCCAAAGCCGGCCGAGATGACGCCGATCGAGCCCACGATCGAGGACTCGTTGACGAAGATCTCGTCGGCGGCGCAGGCCAGCCAGTAGCCGCCGGAGGCGGCCACGTCCTCGCAGAAGGCGAGCACCGGCGTCTCGCTCTCCCGCGCCCGGTCGCGGATCCGGCGCGCGATCAGGTCCGACTGAACCGGCGAGCCGCCCGGCGAATTGATCTGCAGCGCCACCGCCTTGAGGCGCGGCAGCTTGAAGGCCCGCTCGATATCGCGCTCCAGGCGGGCGAGCGTCAGCCCGCCGCGCAGCGGCGAGAGGTCGCCCAGCACCCCGGCCAGACGGACGACGGCGACCAGGGGCGGGGGATTCTTCAGCCGCTCGACCGGAAGCCAGGAGAGATACCTGCTAAGATCCATGGCGCTCTACATAGGCCGGCTGTCCGGCCAAAGCAAACGAAGCACAAAGCAGAGGGAACGAAGCCCGCGGCTCAAAGGGCGAGCGCCGCGGCCCCGCGCAGCACCGCCTCGGCGGCGGCCGTGCCGCGGCCATCGGCCTCGTGCAGCAGCAGCCCGGCGGCGAGCCGGGTCGGGGACCGGCGGCCGAGGCGGCCCTGGACCAGCACGCGCTTGGCCTCGCGCCCGGGCTTGGGCCAGAGCGGAAAGACGACCAGGCCGCCGAAGCGCGCGCCCGCCGGGCCGGCCTCGGCCAATCCGGCGAGCAGCTCCTCGAGACGATCGGCGCGGTGGATCAGGGTCAAGATCCCGCCCGGCCGCAGGGCCTGCCGGGCCGCGGCGAGCCAGTCGCGCAGGCGCGCGTTGCCCTCCTGGTTGGCCCGGCTACGCCCCGCCAGGCGCGCCGGCTCTCCGCGCCCGGCGGGCAGGTAGGGCGGGTTGCAGATCACCTGATCGAAGCTGTGCGGCGCGAACGGCAGCACGCCGGCCACGTCCGCGGCCGCGCAGCCGAAGCGGTGCTCCAAGCCGTTGCGACGGGCGTTGCCGGCGGCAAGCCGTGCCAGCTCCTCCTGGACCTCGATGCCGGTCACCAGCGCCTCGGGCACGCGCGCGAGCAGGCAGAGCGCGGCCGCGCCGACGCCGCAGCCGAGGTCGAGAACGCGTTGGCCGGGCAAGACGGGCGTGGCGGCGGCCAGCAGGACCGGATCGATCGCGGCGCGGTAGCCCCGGCGCGGCTGGCGCAGCAGGACCCGGCCATTCAAGAGGCGGTCGTCGGTCAGATCGCTGTCCGGCGCGGCCGGTCCGCCGTCCGCGTCGTGCCGCTGTCCGGCAAGGGTGCGGGCGCTCACTCGGTGATCTCCTCGCCGGCGTCCATCAGGACGCGCCGGGCGCGGTCATAGTCCTGGTCGCTCACCATCACCCGGCGCGGGATCGCGCCGATCGAACCCTCCAGGATGCTGGTGTGGGCGTCCATGACGACGGCCTCGATCCCGGCGCCGGCCAGGAGCGCCTCGAGCCAGGAGATCTTGACAACGTCGTTGGTCCGCAAAATTTCCCGCATCGCTCTACCCCGCCGTGCTTGCCGCCGGTCGCCGTTCGGGGGGCTCGCGCCGCGCTCCGCCGGGCGGCGCTTGACCCCTTGCGTCGGCCCCCTATGCTCGCTCTTGAAAGCACCTACATTCGATCGATCGAATGTATGATATGCGGTGCGGGGGCGGCGGGAAGCAAGGGAACACGCCATTGGCTCTGGTAGCCGGACTGGACGAACAGGCGGGCGCGGCCGTCTCCTCGGGCCTCGACCAGCTCAGCGAGTTGCTGCGGGACGATCTGCAGGCAGTCAACCAGATCATTCTCGATCGAATGGATTCGCAGGTTGTGCTGATTCCCCAGCTGGCCGGCCATATCATCGCGGCGGGCGGCAAGCGGCTGCGGCCGCTGCTGACCCTGGCCTCCGCGCGCCTGTGCAACTATCGCGGCGAGCGGCACCTGACCTTGGCCGCCTGCGTCGAGTTCATCCACACCGCGACCCTGCTGCACGACGACGTCGTCGACGACAGCGAACTGCGCCGGGGCCTTGCCAGCGCCAATGCCGTCTGGGGCAACAAGGCCAGCGTCCTGGTCGGGGATTTCCTGTTCAGCCGCGCCTTCCAGCTCATGGTTGCCGACGGCTCGCTCAAGGTGCTGAAGATCCTCTCGGACGCCTCGGCGATCATCGCCGAGGGCGAGGTCCAGCAACTGATCACCGCCAACAACATGGCGACCAGCGAGCGCGATTACCTTGACGTCATCGAGGCCAAGACGGCGGCACTGTTCGCCGCCGCCTGCCGGATCGGCCCGGTGGTGGCCGAGCGCCCGGCCGCCGAGGAAGACGCCTTGGAGACCTACGGCCGCAACCTGGGCATCGCCTTCCAGCTCGTCGACGACGTGCTCGACTACTCGGCCCGCCAGGCCGAGCTGGGCAAGCGGATCGGCGACGATTTTCGCGACGGCAAGATCACCCTGCCGGTCGTCCTGGCGTACAAGCGGGGCAGCGAGGCGGAGCGCGCCTTCTGGCGCCGCTGCCTGGAGGACCAGGAGCAGCGGCCGGAGGATCTCGACGAGGCGATCCGCCTGCTGGAGCGGCACGGTGCCCTGGCGGAGGCCATGGCGCGCGCGCGCCACTACGCCGACCAGGCCCTGCATGCGATGCAGGTCGCGCCCGACAATGCGCTCAAACGCGCACTGGTGAACACGGTCGAGTTCTGCGTGCAGCGAGCCTACTGAGACCGGCGTCGAGACGGCGCCTCAGGCCCAAAGAATGCCCTTGCCGCGGGCGCCCGGCCGATTCGAGGTGGCATCCTGGAGCAGGGTGACCCCGGTGCGCTTCAGAAGGTCGTCGAGGTCGTCGTCGGCATCGCCGCGATTGAAGGCGATCGAGATGCGCGCGTCGACCATGACCTCCTCCCCTTCGATCGGAAAGCGCTGGTCGAACAGGGGCATGATCCGTTTGGCGAAAGCCTCCGCCTGTTCCAGGCTGGCGACGTGCTCCAGCAGCACCACGAAGTGGTCGGCGTCGATACGGGCCACGGTATCGTCCAGGCCGATGGCGGTACCCAGACGCTGCGACAGTGTCTTGACCAGGCTGCGGTGGGCCTCCGCGCCGAGCATGCCGGCGACGTCGCTGAGGCCGCCGACCTCGATGACGAGGACAGCCACCCAACCCTGACGCTCGCGCGCGCGCAACAGCGAGCGGCTCCAGCGGTCGTAGAGCAGCGTGCGGGTGGGCAGTCCGGTGATCTCGTCGTAGAGAACGGCGCGCGTGGCGCGCTGCTCGAGATCCTTGCGGATGATCGAGTGCTGAATCGTCCGGCGCAGCAGCCGCGCGCTGATCTCCGGCTTGTAGAGATAGTCCTGGGCTCCCGCCTGCAACGCGCGGATGGCCAGCGCCTCGTCGTCCAGGCCGCCGAGCACGACGATCGGCAGGCGCGGCGCCACCCGATGAATCTGCCCGGGCATCTCCAGATCGAGGGGACCGGGCAGATTGACCCCGACCAGCAGGCTGTCGAAAGCGGTCCGCTCGAGCCGGCGCAGCGCACGCTCGACCGTCTCCACGTGATCGAGGGCGAAGTGCGGCTGATCGCCGGCCGCCAGGCATTCCCGGGCGCGCGCGGCATCGGCCGGATTGTCTTCAACCATCAGAATGCGCATCGCCGGTTCCTGCATGGCATTTTTTCCCCGGGAGCGGGTCCGACCGGGCCGCGACGCCAAAGCTGCGGCGTCGCCGCCAACGGGACCGCCCCTTGTTCTGCTTACACTCGCAGACTTCTAGTACGCCGCGAAAAAATTAAAGATCTCCTAACGGGCCCAGTATTGCTACAGATATGGTAAATACAAATAAATACAAAATCACCTGGATACAATAATGTTTTTTCCGCATTCCGAGTCCATTCCGAAACAAATCATGATTTCGGGCAGCGAAATCAAGACGACCGGCCGGCATTCCGGGAACGGCAAGATATACAGTTGCGATATTTCAGCCGCGAGAAAAAACTGCGGCAGGTCTCTGCGCGGCGCCCGAGAGCCGTGTCCGGGCGATGGGAGAGCCGTGATCGGCGGTGCGAAAAGCGCAGGGCCCGGAATCCGAAACGCCCCGGACGAGTCCGAGGCGCTTCAATGGCTTGTGCTGGTCGGGGAGAGAGGATTCGAACCTCCGGCCCCTACGTCCCGAACGTAGTGCTCTACCAGGCTGAGCTACTCCCCGGCGCGGCCGCGGTTATAGCCACTTGGCCGTGCCTTGGCAATGCGTCAATACCGCCGCCGGGGCCGCCGGTGTGATCGGTACCGGCCGCCCCAGGCGCCGGCCGACAGGCCTGGGCCGGGGGCCGCTCCGCCCCGGACTTTTG
>CAZDBC010000126.1:0-8219 GCA_964503295.1 uncultured Kiloniellaceae bacterium
ACGTCCTGGACCTTGAGGACAGGAATGCCGAAGAGCTGACCGCTGATCGTAAAGGTCACGAACTCCTCACTCTGCTCGGCCGAGCGATCCACGGCCAGCCCCTTGTCTCCCTTGGACGACTGCGCGCTCATGCCGCACCTCGGATTTCGTTGATCGTTTCCTGAATCGTGTTCAACAGGGCGTAACGGTCGGTCTTTGCGACATAGTCCTTGAAGCCGACCGAGCGACCGCGCGCCATGTCCTTCGGCGTCGAGAAAGCCGACAGGGCGACGAGCGGTGTCTCCTTCCACCGGGACTCGCCCTTGACGGCTTCGGCGAACTCAAATCCGCTCATTCCGGGCATCTCAATGTCGGAGATGATTACGTCGAAGTCCTCGCCCGCCTTGCACAGCTCAAGAGCTGCCGTCGCGCTGTCGACCGCCGTCACCCGGTAGCCGGCGGCCGCAAGCAGGGGATGCAACAGGTTCCGGAAGAAAGGGCTGTCATCGACGAGCAGCAGTCTTGCATGGTCGAACTCGCCCGAGGCATCCACCATGTCGTTGCCGAACCAGTCGTGGAAGGCCTGCGTGAGGTAATAGCTGGCATCTATGATGTCGGTGGCCTTGTCGGCGATGACGGCGGTTCCGATGAAGCCGTCCCGATCGGCGCTCAATTCGACATTCATACTGTCGTCCACGATGTCCAGGATCTCGTCCACCACGAGGCCCATCATCCGATCTCTATCCGAGAACACCAGCACGGGCTGGCGGCCCTCGGCCGCAAGCTCCTTGGTCCGGTCCATACGGATCAGAGGCATCAGATGGCCGCGGTATTGAACGACGTGATAGTTGTTGGAAACCTCCACCGTGCTGAGGTCGATCTCCTCCAGGCGGGTGACGAGTGCCAGCGGCACTGCCTTGGGTGCGTCGTCGATGGCTTTGAAGACGATCATCGAAACCTTGTCGCCAGACTTGTCCGCCAAGCGCTCCTTGTCTTCCCTCGCCGATTCTTCGGTCACGGTGATCTCGCCGGTCGTCGCTGCGATCCCGTTTGGATCGAGAATCATGACAACGCTGCCGTCGCCAAGGATCGTATTGCCCGAAAACAGCTGAATGTTGCGCAGGATCGGCGATACCGGCTTGACCACGATCTCTTCCGTATCGAAGACGCGATCCACAATGATACCAACACGATAGTTGCCTATCTGGGTCACGACGATGAATCCGCTGTCAAGCTGCGGCTCGGCCTCGGTTGCCCCGTCGGCCGCCTGCGCGGCAGTCTCCGCCGCTTCCGACACGGCCGCCTCGACACGAGCTGCACCGGCTTCGGCGTCAAGCTCGAGCAGCTCGCGCAGACTGACCAGCGGCAGAAGGCGGTTTCGCAAGCGCAGCACCGGCGTCTCGTTGATCCGCTCTATGGAGTGCTCCGACTGGCGCGACGCACGCACGAGCTCGACCACGGAGAGCTGCGGTATGGCAAAGCGCTCACCGCCACATTCCACAATCAGTGCCGAGATTATCGCCAAGGTCAGCGGGATCTTTATGGTGAACTTGGTGCCGCGTCCCTCAAGCGAAGACAGCTCGATCGTGCCGCCTATCTTCTCGATATTGGTTCGCACGACGTCCATGCCGACGCCGCGACCCGACACCGCCGTCACCTCCTGCGCGGTCGAAAAGCCGGCCTTGAAGATGTGCTGCTGGATCTGCTGTTCGGTCATCGAGGCGATCTCGGCTTCGCTTGCAAGGCCGTTCTCGATGCACTTCTGCTTGATTCGCTCGACCGAGAGACCGCGGCCGTCATCGGAGATCTCGATGATGATGTGGCCGCCTTCGTGGAAGGCATTGAGGATGATCGTCCCGGTCTCTGGCTTGCCGGCCTTGGCGCGATCGGCCGGCAGCTCGAGACCGTGGTCGGCCGAGTTGCGGACCATGTGAGTCAGGGGGTCCTTGATCAGATCGAGTACCTGGCGATCGAGCTCGGTCTCCGCGCCCTTCATCACCAGTTCGATCTTCTTGTTCAGCTCAAGCGACAGATCGCGCACGATGCGCGGCAACTTGGCCCAGGCATTGCCGATGGGCTGCATGCGGGTCTGCATGACCCCTTCCTGAAGCTCGGAGACGACATGGCTCAGGCGCTGCAGCGGCGCGGTGAACTCGCTGTCCTTCTGACTGCGCAGGATTTGCAGGAGCTGATTGCGGGTCAGAACCAGTTCGGAGACCATGGTCATAAGGTGTTCGAGCACCTCTACGTTGACCCTGATCGACTGGTTCGCGACGGACGATTCCTTGGCTTCCTTAGCGGCCTGATCCGCCGCCGATGCACAGGCGCCATCCGGCCCGGGCGAAGCCTCGCTGGAACCTTCGCCGGCCGTTGCCGGCACCGGCTCTTCGCCGGCGAGGATCGAAGGTTCCGGGGCCGCGGCCTCGGCCATTTCGCCGGGACCCGGGGCCGCCTGGAACGCGGCTTCCAGCTCCGCCTCCGACACCGTGCCCTCATCATCGGGTGTCGCGGCCTCAGCCGGCTCAGTGCACGGAACGGCCTCGGCCGCCGGCTCAGCCGGCTCAGCCGGCTCGGCGGTCCGGCCCCCCCCTGCCAGGGCGTCGAGACGGGCGATGAGCGGCGTGTCATCACCCTCCGGCTCGGCCTCGGTCTGCTCGAGCACCGAGAGGATCTCACGAATGCGATCGAGGCATTCGAGCACCACGGAGACGATCTCGGGCCCGACATCCAACTCGCCGTCGCGGATCTTGCCGAGCACGTTCTCGCCCGCATGAGCGACAGATTCCAGTCTGGGCAGGCCGAGAAAGCCGCAAGTGCCCTTGATCGTGTGCATCAGGCGAAAGATGTTTCCGAGCAGATCCTGATCGTTGGGGTTCTGCTCCAGCTTGACCAGCTCGACGTCGAGAGTGGCGAGGCCCTCGTTGGTCTCGGTCAGGAATTCGTTGAGCAGATCATCCATGTCGGCTGTTCCCTGGGACCGGTGCCAAGGGCTGGCGATGGCCCTAGACCGTCTTTTGAAATAAAGGCGCTATTCGTTGGGATTGTTGGCAAAGAGAAATTAAGAAAGCCCTACTCCCGCCTGCGCCGGTCGCAGTAACGCGCGAGAGCCGTGTCCTCTGCGCCGGCCTGTGGCATAAGGATCGCAATCGCATTCAGAACTGCCGCGAAGACCTGCAGTGAGTCTGACCAACCAGCCACAAGGCCCGATAGGTCCCCCCCTCGAGGCCCCCGCGACGGCGCCCGGCAGCCGCCGGAGCAGGCCCGGCATGCTGTCCTGGTCCGCGCTGCTGGTCGCCCTGCTCGTCCTCCTGCCCATCGTCGGCGTGCTCAGCAACCTGCTGGCGCCAGGCCGGGGCACGTGGAGCCATCTGGTCGCAACCGTCCTGCCTGCCTACATCCTCAATACGCTGGTTTTGGCGGCAGGGGTCGGGTTGGCCGTACCGGTCATCGGCACGACCGTGGCATGGCTGGTCACCATGTGCCGCTTTCCAGGTCGCCCCGTCTTCGAGTGGGCATTGATCCTGCCCTTGGCCGTGCCCGCATACGTGATGGCCTATACCTACACGGACCTGCTTCAGTTCGCCGGCCCAGTGCAAACGCTTCTGCGGGATCTCACGGGGTGGGAATACGGGGACTACTGGTTCCCCGACGTCCATTCCCTGGGCGGAGCGGCTGCAATGCTCAGTCTGGTTCTCTACCCCTACGTGTATATGCTGGCCCGCGCCGCTTTCCTCGAGCAATCGGTCTGCGCCCTGGAGGTCAGTCGCACACTGGGCTGCAGTCCAACCGGCAGCTTCTTCCGCGTCGCACTGCCGCTGGCGCGGCCAGCCATTGTGGCGGGTACGGCGCTCGCCCTCATGGAAACCCTGGCAGACTACGGCACAGTGGCGTTCTTCGGCGTGCCGACCTTCACGACCGGCATCGTGCGGGCCTGGACTTCCTTCGGCGACCGGGTCGCGGCGGCACAACTGGCCTCGATTCTGATGTTCCTCGTTCTGCTGGTGATGGTGACCGAGCGGCGGAGCCGAGGTGCTGCCCAGTATCATCACACCTCGGGACGCTACCAGCAGCTGCCGCGCTATCGCTTGCGAGGGCTGCGGGCCGCTGCGGCGATTCTGGCCTGTGCCCTCCCCCTGATCGGCGGATTCCTGCTTCCGGGTGCGGTCCTGGTCGCCATGGTGCTGGAGATCGGCGACGCCGGCCTATCGGGCCGCTTCGTCGAGTTGGCCCTCAACAGTTTCACGCTCGCGGCCGTCACAGCCGTATTCGCCGTACTGCTGGCGCTGCTTCTGGCCTACAGTCTCCGACTTGAGCCGAACCTGCTGTCCCGTTTCGCCTGCCGACTGGCCGGCATGGGTTATGCCTTCCCGGGCACGGTGATCGCAGTGGGCGTGCTGATCCCGGTCGCCGCTTTCGACAATGCCCTGGATGCCTGGATGCGCGCCAGTTTCGGCATATCGACCGGGCTCTTATTAACCGGATCGATCACGGCCCTGGTCTTCGCGTACCTGGTGCGTTTCCTCGCCGTGTCCCTCAACACGGTCGAGGCGAGTCTGCGCAAGATCCGGCCCTCTATGGACGATGCCGCCCGCGTCCTTGGGCAGCCGCCGTTCGGCGCATTGCTCCGGGTTCATATGCCGATCATGTGGAGCAGTCTGCTCACCGCCGGCCTTATCGTTTTCGTCGACGTAATGAAGGAGCTGCCGGCAACCCTGGTCATGCGCCCGTTCAACTTCGACACGCTCGCCGTGCAAGCCTTCAACTATGCCTCGGACGAGCGCCTGACCGAAGCGGCCCTGCCGTCCTTAGCCATCGTCGCCGTGGGCATTCTCCCGCTCATCCTCTTGAGCCGGGCGATCTCGAAGGCCCGGCCGGGACACACGAGCGAGATCTGACCCCGGCCGCCCAGGCAAACAAAAAACCCCCGCCTCCAGAAAGAGGAGGCGGGGGCTAGATTGCCGAGACCGCTGCTTGCAGGTCAGATCACTTCCAGCCGGCCCGGTCCATCAACTTCTGGGCGGCGGCCTGATTGCGACCGTACTCTGCGACGTTGACCTGATCGACCTTGAAGTCGCCCAACGCCAGGACCGGAGCGGCCGCGTCGACGCCCTCGACCACCGGATACTCGTTGTTCCCCTCCGCGAAGTAGCGTTGCGCGTCGGGGCTGGACAGATACTCCAGGAACTTTACGGCAGCGTCCCGGTTCGGCGCGTGTTCGAGAACACCGGCACCGGAGACGTTGACATGCGTGCCGCGGTCGTCCTGGTTCGGGAAGATCCAGCGCACCTTGTCGGCGACCGCCCGATCCGCCTCGTCGTCGGACTGCGTCAGGCGCACGTAGTAGTAGGAGTTGGCCAGGGCGATGGCGCACTCGCCGGCCGCAACGGCACGGATCTGATCCGTATCGCCGCCCTGCGGGTCGCGGGCAAAGTTGGCCACCACGCCTTTGGCCCACTCTTCGGTCGCCGCTTCGCCGTGCGCCTCGATCAACGACGCGACCAGGGACTGGTTGTAGATGTTCGAGCTCGAGCGGATGCAGACCATGCCCTTGAAGCGGGGATCGGCGAGATCCTCATAGTCCTTGAGATGCGCTGGATCGACCCGGTCCGGATCGTAGTAGATCAAGCGCGCCCGGGTCGAGAAGCCGAACCAAAGTCCGTCCGGATGGCGAAGGTGCTCGGGGATTCGTTCCTCCAGCGCCTCCGAAGACACCGGCTGAAACAGGTCGTTCTGTTCGGCACGCCAGAGGCGCCCCGCGTCGACCGTGATCAGAACGTCTGCCGGACTGTTCATGCCCTCGCTCTTGATCCGCTCGATCAGGGCGTCGCCCTTGCCCTCGATGCGGTTGACCGTGATCCCGGTGGCTTCCTCGAACTCGCGATAAAGCGCCTCGTCGGTCTGGTAGTGGCGCGAGCTGTAGAGGTTCACCTCGGCATCGGCGGCATTCGCTACAGCAGGCACTGCAGCAAGCAATATCCCAGCAGCCGCTGCCGCGGCGAGCCGTCTCGTGACTGAATTCATCGGATCTTCTCTCCCTTCTGCTCGTTCTGCAGTCTTTCTCCGGGGCGTGCGTGACGCGCCGCGATCGGCCTTTCGATCACGGTCGCCGGCCTTGCCCTTTTGCAGACGCTTGATCCCTTATAGTGATATTGAAAATCATTATCAATGACAATCTGCGAAAGAGTTGCAAACGCAGCCTGGCCTGCGCCCTCAGTCGGACGTCAGAAGTCGACCGAAAGCCGCAGACGGCCGTCCGAGGGGCCCTCGACGTCAAGACGACCGCCCTGTCGCTCTGCCAGGAGCCTCGTGAAGTAGCCGTGAACGTTGCGCGGTGTCAGGTCCTCGACCTGGACGCCGGGGCCCAGGGCCAGCGCCATCTCGGGCTTCAGCTGGACGCCGTCACCGAGAGCGACGACCTCGACGCAAAATCGACCGGGCTCACCGCCGCCCGCGGATAAGCTAACGGTCAGAGCCCCCCCGCGCGGAAGACTTTCCAGCCCGAGCTCCAGCATGTTCAACAGAAGCTTGCCGAGGCCGTCCGGCACTTCCCTCGAGAGGCTCCCGTCAGGCCAGTCCAGCTCCGCCTTCGAGGTCTTGAGGTAGGCCTGCGCCAGTTGGCGCAGCTCGTGCAGGTCCCCGCCGACGCGGTTTCCCGCCATGCCGTATGCCATTCGAAAGAACTGAAGGCAGTCCGTCGCCTTGCGGGCGCTGCCTGAGGCCAACTCCATCGCGTCGTCGGCCATGCCGAAATCGTCGTCGGCGAGAAGTTCCATGCCGTTGTTGACAGCCCCGATCGGACCGACCAAGTCGTGGCAAAGGCGGGAGGCGAGGAGTTCGGCAATACGCAAGTCAATCTGCATGGCGGCTATCTCAGGCTCCCCCTTTAAAGCTATTGATCCGGCGCGATTTCCGCGACGCCCGGGATGTCGCTGCGGCCGGCTTCCATGTCGCTCTGAGGGCTTCACCGGCCGCTCGCCGTTCCTATAGACTAAACCCTAACAGGAATTTGACTGTGGCGGTGGACGTGCCATGGAACTGACTTTGGCGCCGGGCGACTTGGTTCGCCACCCCGACCAGCCGGACTGGGGCCTCGGGCAGGTCCAGTCGGTGATCGGGGACCGAGTGACGGTCAATTTTGAGCATAGCGGCAAGATCTTGATCAATGCTGCTGTCGTGACCCTCGCTCCGGTGCGGCCGGAAGACGTCTGAACGCGCGGACCCCAGCGGACAATTCATGGCGACGGGAAAAGGCGCCGGCCGGGGCTCGGACGGCCCGGCGGATTGACCCAAGCAGAGTGGCGGCTGACATGGCTGATGTGACGACAGGTAAAGTGCCCGGCGCCGCCGGCGGACAGGAAAGGCCTCTGGAACGTATGATCCATCCCGGCTCCGGGCGGCGCAAGGCGCCGCTCTTCAACAAGGGCCGCCAGTTGGAGCCGGAGGCCTTGGACCAGGTCCGGAGCCTGCTTGGCGAGCGGCCACGCCGGCGCGATCTCCTGATCGAACACCTACACCTGATCCAGGACCGCTTCGGATGCCTGCATGCACGTCACCTGCAGGCCCTGGCGGAAGAGATGGCCCTGCCAATGGCGGCCGTGTTCGAGGTGGCTTCGTTCTACGCCCACTTTGACGTGGTTCTGGACGGGGAATCCCCGCCACCACCCTTGACGGTCCGCGTCTGTGACAGCCTTACCTGCGAGATGATGGGGACGGAGCGCATCCTGGCCGAGCTGCCGTCCATGGTAGGCGCCGATGTGCGCATCGTCCGGGCCCCCTGCATGGGCCGGTGCGACGCGGCACCGGTCGCAGAGGTCGGACGCCGCCACATCGATGCCGCTACCGCCGGGGCTCTTGCCGAAGCCGTCAGGTCCGGCAAGACCGACACGGTCGTCCCCGTCTACGAGGATTTCGACAGCTACAGGGCCAAGGGCGGCTACGAGATGCTTCGAGCCTGCTACGCCGGCGAGCGCAGCCCCGAATCCATCATCGAAACGATCGAGGCATCCGGGCTGCGCGGTCTGGGCGGGGCCGGGTTCAAGTCGGGCCTGAAGTGGCGCCTGGTGCGAGAGCAGCCAAAGCCGCGCCTGATGGCGATCAACGGCGACGAGGGCGAACCCGGCACCGTCAAGGACCGCTTCTGCCTGGAGGGGGAACCCCACCGATTCCTCGAAGGCATGCTGATCGCCGGCTGGGCCGCCGACTGCGACGCCATCTATGTCTACATCCGTGACGAGTATCCG
>CAZDBC010000127.1:0-269 GCA_964503295.1 uncultured Kiloniellaceae bacterium
CACGGGCGATGTCCTCGGGCTGCGCCTGCAGCCCGGCGGCTCGCTGTCGATCGAAGACCTCGACTACGCAAACCGCCTCGCGATCTCCGAGCCCATCGTCCTGGCCCTAGCGGACGGCGATTTGCGGCTGTACTTCGCTGGCGACGGCCTGCAGGCGCGCCATCGCCTGCTGATCGACCCCAACCGCATCACCGCCAGGGTCGCGCGCGGCGAGGAGGAGCCGCCGCTCGCGCTCGAAATCAACATCGGCCGGCTTCAACTCACCGGTC
>CAZDBC010000127.1:279-8214 GCA_964503295.1 uncultured Kiloniellaceae bacterium
TCCCTGCGACTTCAGGCCCACGTGGCTGAGAACCTCACCGGTCAGTTCGGCCGCAACGGCGATGAATACCGCGGCCGGATGGCCACGCAGGGTGCCGAAGTGCGGGTGCCCGAGTTCGGAACGGTCCTCCAGGAGGTCTCCGCCTCGGCGGTGCTTGGCGTGCCGCGGCAGGGACCTTTCGCCGACTTCCGGATCGGGGCCGTTCGGCATCTCGGCGCGCCGCCGCTTTTCACGCCGCTCTTCGTCACCGGCGACGTCAGCCGCGATGACCAAGGTCTGCGGATGGCGGCAAGGATTCAGCAAGGCGCATCGGGCGCTCGACTCGACATGGAGGCGCGCTATCGACCGCAAGAGGGACGCGGAACCCTTGTCGCGGAACTGGCGGAGCTCGGCTTCGCGCAGGACGGGCTTCAGCCGGAGACCGTGGCGCCCGTGCTCGACGACCTGCGCCAGGTCTCCGGTCGTATCGCCGCCCGCGCACACATCGAGCTGTCGCAGGGCGAGATTGCGGGCAGCGCGCAGACGAAGCTGACCGAAATGACCTTCACGACCGAGCAGGCCCGGGTCGCAGGACTTTCGCTCGATCTGACGTTGGACAGCCTTGTGCCCCCGGGCAGTCCACCTGGGCAGCGTCTGACGATCGCCGCGCTGGACCCCGGCGTGCCGCTGCGCGACATCGCCATAGACTTCGCGCTGCTGCCGGTCCGGCCGTCGGCCGTGCATATCGAACGGGCCACGCTCGACTTCGCCGGTGGGCAACTGCAGCTCGATGACGTCCGCCTTTCCGCTTCCGCCGCGCGCCAGGAGATTCCGTTCAAGGTGCGAAATCTCGATATCGGCCTGTTCTTCGACACCCTCGGGATCGAGGGTCTGGCTGCGGACGGAAAGCTCGAGGGGCGACTGCCCCTGGTCATCGAGGACAACCGCCTGGAGTTGCGCGACGGCAAACTCGAGGCGGTCGCGCCGGGCGCTCTCTCATGGCGCTCGGACGTCGTCCGGAAGTTTGTGGCGCAGGGCGGCGAGGCCGCCGAAATGGTCGTGCGGGCACTCGAGAACTTCCATTACGACAAGCTGGAACTCTCCTTGTCGAAAACGCTCGACAACGAGGGCCAGTTGACGCTGCGTCTCGAGGGCCGCAATCCCAACTACCGCGACGGCCAGCCGTTCAATTTCAACATCAACGTCGAAGGCAACCTCACCAGTCTCCTCAAGGCCCTCGCCGAAGCCTACCGGCTCTCGGGCCGGGCCTTCAGGGGCGCTTTGGAGTTCTCGGAATGAATTGCCAAAACAGTGCCTTGAGCAAAGATATTGATGTTGACATCCAGCCTCGTTAACGAGGAGCGTGAGGTGCGCGTCATGGGGCTGCCGCCGGTCTCGGTCCTACGGACGGCGGGGATGGTTCAGGCACCACAGACGTAGGATCAACAGGGCCCGGCGTGCCCGACCGCATCGGCTCGGCTCCGCTGACACGCCCACGGACCACGAAGGAAGCTCGACGTGCCCGCCACCCCGTCCCTCTTCACTCGCTGCCCCGTACGCGCGGCGTCGGACTTGACGTCCGCAGCCGGTCGGCTTGTGCTTATGGTGGTGGTGCTGGTCGCGGCCGGCGCGTGCACGCCGACGGTCGCGGTGCAGGCGCCCAAGGAGCCGATAACCATCAATCTCAACGTCAAACTGGACGCCGAGGTGAGGGTCAAGCTCGAGGAGCAGGCGAAGGAAGACATCGAGTCCAATCCGACGATCTTCTGACATTTGCGCCACGAAGTACGAGGCCGAGCCGAATGCGTTCCCGGAGGAAGTGATGCTGCAGCGTTCCCGTGCGGCCGTCGCGGCGGTCCTGTTTCTGTTGTCCGTGATCCTGCCCCTCGCCCTGGCCGCGCCCGCTGCGGCCCAGGACCTGGACGCCCTGCGTGCCAGCGGAGCGGTCGGCGAGCGCTACGACGGCCTCGCCGTCGCCCGCGACTCCGACTACGGCGCGCTCGTCGCACAGGTCAACGCCCAGCGACTGGAGATCTACCAGAAGCGCGCCGAGGCTCAGAACGTGCCGGTCGATCAGATCGGTCGCATCTATGCCAAGGAAATCGTCCAGAAGGCCCCCAAGGGTACTTGGTTCATGACCGAGGACGGCAGGTGGCGACAGCTCTGACGGCACGGCTTCTTGCGCCCATTGCCGCTCGGCACGCCCGGCGCCTGGGCGCCACGACGCTTGTCGCGCTGATGGCCGCCGCGAGCGCCGCGGGAGCCGATTCGCAGGACCGGCAGCGCCCTTACGCAGGACGGGAAGAGCGCGCGATAAAGGCTTTGTCGGAGAGAGAGATTACGGCCCTGCGCGCCGGCGAAGGCATGGGTCTCGCGCAGGCCGCGGAACTGAACGGCTATCCGGGGCCGCTGCACGTTCTGGAATTGTCGGAACCGCTCAATCTGACCACTGAACAGCGGGCCCGTACGGGCGAGATCGCAGCGCGAGTTCGGGCCGAAGCCGCCCGAATGGGCGAAGCGGTGATCGAAGTGGAAGCCGAGATCGACCGCCTGTTTGCGGGCGGTGACGTCGATCTCGAAACGCTTGCCGCCCTGCTCGAGCGGGCGGCAAGCCAGCGCGCCGGGCTCCGTTTGCTGCACCTCGCCGCCCATATCGAGATGCGATCCCTCCTTTCCGAGCGGCAGCGGGCGACCTACATGACCCTTCGCGGCTACGGCGTCGATCCCGGCCGCCACCGCGGCAAAGGCCATGCGCACGGGCATCACGACGGCCAGGCCGACTGAAGCAGGCGCCGGGGCTGGTCCTCGAGGCAGCTTGGCTCTATCGTCTGCGCCGATCGTGTCTCCGATAGCACCCGTTAGGTCTCACCCATGTCCAATTCCGCGCCCATCGCCCTGCCGGCCTCGATAAACGAGACCGAAGATCTCTTGACGAAAGGGCACTACATCGCCGACCGCAGCCTGGCGACCGTGCTGTTCCTCGCCTTGCGCCTTGAGCGGCCGCTATTCCTCGAGGGCGAGGCCGGTGTCGGCAAGACGGAGATCGCGAAGGTGCTAGCGGAAACGCTCGGCCGCCGCCTGGTCAGGTTACAGTGCTACGAAGGCCTCGACGTTGCGGCGGCGGTCTACGAATGGAACTATCAGCGTCAGATGGTCGAGATCAGGCTGGCGGAGGCGACCGGCGACGAGAACCGCGACGCCTTGGCGCGCGACATCTTCGACCGGCGTTTCCTCATCGAGCGCCCGTTGCTCACCGCGCTGCGGCCCGATCCGGCCGGCCCGCCCGTGCTTCTCATCGACGAGCTCGATCGCACCGACGAGCCCTTCGAGGCCTTTCTGCTCGAGGTGCTGTCCGACTATCAGATCACCATCCCCGAACTGGGCACCGTCAAAGCGGAGCAGCCGCCGATCGTCGTGATCACCTCGAACCGGACCCGCGAGATCCACGATGCCTTGAAGCGGCGCTGCCTCTATCACTGGGTCGAGTATCCCAGCGCCGAGCGGGAGCGCGCGATCCTGGCCGCCAAGGTCCCGCACGTGCCAAGCGAGCTCTCCGCCGAGATCGTCGCCTTCGTCCAGCGGCTGCGGCAGGGCGACTTCTACAAGCTGCCCGGTATCGCCGAAACGCTCGACTGGGCCGAAGCCCTGGTGCAACTGGACAAGGTCGCGCTCGATCCGCAAACGGTCGACGACACTCTGGGCGTCCTCCTCAAATACCAGGACGACATCGCCAAGATCCATGGCAGCGAGGCGGCGCAGATCCTCGAGCACGTCAAGCGCGAGGTCGCGCTGGGCGCCTGAGACATGCCGTACCGCCCGCGCCGCCCGGACATGATCCGACAGCCGGCCGACCGGCCAGACGGCGCGCCGCCGCACGCCGCGGGTCGGCGCAGTCTGCCGTCCCTGCCCGAGCGTGCCGGCGACGACGGCGGCCGACTGATCGAGAACGTCATGTACTTCGCGCGGACCCTGCGTCGCGCCGGACTCGCGGTCGGTCCCGGGCGCCTGCTCGCCGGCATCCAGGCGGTCCAGGCGGTCGGCCTCGAACGGCGCGACGATCTCTACTGGGCCTTGCACGCGGTCTTCGTCAATCGCCGCGACCAGCAGGAGCTGTTCGACGAGGCCTTCCACATATTCTGGCGCAACCCAAAGCTGCTCGAGCGCATGATGAGCCTCATGCTGCCGCAGCTTCAGACCAACCAGGAGGGCGTGCCGCCAGACCACCGCGAGATCAGCCGGCGTCTCGCCGAGGCCCTGCAGCGCGACGCCGGCGGCGACGATCCCGGCGAACTCCGCGAGGAGCGCCAGGAGTTCGACTTCGCCATGACCTTCTCGGATCAGGAACTGCTACAGACCATGGATTTCGAGAAGATGTGCGCGGAGGAGCTGAGCGCGGCCCGGGCGGCGATCCAGGCCATGCGCCTGCCGATCATGGATGTACGTACCCGGCGCTTCCGGCCGGCGATGCGCGGACGGAGGCCGGATCTGCGTGCGACCCTGCGCAGCGCCCTGCGCACCGGCGGCGACTCCATGCCGCTGCGCTGGCGCAAGGAGAAGCGGCGCCACCCGCCGCTGGTCGTGATCTGCGACATCTCCGGATCGATGAGCCGCTATTCGCGCATGCTCCTGCATTTCATGCATGCCGTGACCAACGACCGCGACCGGGTCTACAGCTTCGTCTTCGGCACTCGCCTGACCAACATCACCCGCTACCTGCGCCAGAAGGACGTCGACGTCGCAGTCGAGGCGGTGTCCGGGCAGGTGCTGGACTGGTCGGGAGGAACGCGCATCGGGAGCTGCCTCGAGACCTTCAACCGGGACTGGGCACGCCGCGTGCTCGGCCAGGGGGCGGTGGTCCTGTTCATCTCGGACGGCCTCGACCGCGACAATGCGGAGGGGCTGGCCGGCCAGGTCGAACGGCTGCACAAGTCCTGCCGGCGCCTGATCTGGCTCAACCCTCTCTTGCGCTACGAGGGCTACCGGCCCAAGTCTTTGGGAGCACGCGCCATCCTGCCGCACGTGGACGAGTTCAGGACGGTGCACAACCTGCACAGCCTGACCCAGCTTGCCGAGGTCCTGAGCCGGCCGGGCGGGGCGCGCAAACAGGAAACCACCGAATGGCGCCGGGCGCTCTAGGGGCGTCGGCGGCGTCGGTGTCAGGAGATCGGCCGATGACCCAGGCGACCTCACCGTCCCCAACGGATACGGCCGCGGATCTGGCCGCGGCCCCGGACGTTCTCACCGAGGCGGCGAAATGGCTCGACGAGGGCCGGCAGGTGGCTCTGGCCACCGTGGTCTCGACCTGGGGTTCGTCGCCGCGCCCGGTGGGCAGTCAGCTCGCGGTCGATCACGATGCCAACATGATCGGCTCGGTCTCGGGTGGCTGCATCGAGGGCGCCGTCGTCGCCGAGGCGCTCGACATCATGTCCGGGGCACCGCCCAAGCTGCTCGAATTCGGGGTCACCAACGAGCAGGCCTGGGAGGTCGGCCTCGCCTGCGGCGGCACGGTGCACGTCTTCGTAGAAAAACTGGGCTGAGCGGCCATGGATCGTGCGCTGCTCGACCGTTTGCAGCAGGCCCGCGCCGCCAAGCGCGGCGTGGCCGTCGTGACCGACCTGCGGGACGGGCGCCAGGTCCTGACCGACGGCGCGACCGTCCTGGCCGGCGAGGCCGCACTGGCCGAAGAGCGCCTGCCCGAGATCACCGCAATCATCGCCGCGGACAAAAGCGGTCGTTTGGAGACCGCCGCCGCACATGACCTCTTCGTTCAGGTCTTCAATCCCCCTTTGCGGATGATCATCGTCGGCGCCGTTCACATCGCCCAGTCTCTGGCACCCATGGCCGCGCTCGCCGGCTACGAGGTGACGATCGTCGATCCACGGCGCGCCTGGGCCAGCGCGGAACGTTTCCCCGGGCTCACCTTGGTCAACGACTGGCCCGACGACGCCCTGAGCGCGCTGGAGCTGGATCATCGCTGCGCGGTCGTCACCCTGACCCACGATCCCAAGCTGGACGATCCCGCGCTCGACGTCGCCCTGCGAACCCCGGTGTTCTACATCGGCTGTCTGGGCAGCAGGAAGACCCACGCCGCGCGCCTTGAACGGCTCGAGGCGCGCGGACTGTCGCGTTACGATCTCGGGCGTCTCCACGGGCCGGCCGGTCTTGCCATCGGCGCCAAAAGCCCCGCCGAGATCGCCATCTCCATTCTTGCCCAGGTGACTCAGGTGCTGCGCGGCGCGCCACCGCTGGTCAAACCGCAGCCGCGTTCAGCGGCCGAAGCACCGGTCCAGGCATGAATTTCGGGCCGACTCCGCTCGATCAGGCCGTCGGGGCGATCCTGGCCCACTCGCTCAAGACCGGTCCGATCAGCTTCAAGAAGGGCCGCCGCCTGAGCGCCGACGACGTGGTGCAGCTCGAGTCGGCTGGTCTCGGGGAGGTGGTTGCGGCCCGCCTGGAGCCCGGCGACGTGCACGAGGACGAAGCCGCCGACGCCATCGCGCAGGCTCTTCTCGGCGCGGAGGGGGAAGCCGAACTCGGGCTCGAGGCGAGCCCCGCATTCACCGGCCGCAGCAATCTTCTCGTGACCCGCCGCGGCCTATTGCAGGTCGACCGGGCGCGGCTCGATTCCCTCAACCTCGTCGACGAGGGCGTGACCCTGGCGACCCTGGCGCCCTATGAGCTGGTCGAGCCGCGCCAGATGGCGGCGACGATCAAAATCATTCCCTTTGCCGTCTCCGGCCAAGTGCTCGAGCGCTGCCTGGACATCGCACGCGGGGGGGCGCTGATGAGGGTCGCCCCCTTGCGGCCGCGCCAGGCCGGGCTGGTCCAAACCCGCCTGCCGGGGATGAAGGAAAGCCTGCTCGACAAGACCCGTGCCGCTATCGCCCATCGGCTTCAGGGACTCGAATGCCCCGCGCCGCTGGAGGAACGCTGTGCCCACGAGGACAGCGCGGTGGCCAGGGCGATCGCGAAACTGCGCGCGCAAGGCTGCGTGTTGATTCTGGTCTCGGGCGCCTCCGCCATTGTCGACCGGCGCGACGTGGTGCCGGCCGGACTGGTGCAGGCCGGAGGCCAGATTCTGCACTTCGGCATGCCCGTCGATCCCGGCAATCTGCTGCTGCTCGGCCGCTGCGGCGACGCGCCGGTCGTCGGCCTGCCTGGCTGCGCGCGCTCGCCCAAGCTCAACGGTTTCGACTGGGTTCTGCAACGCCTGCTGGCCGACCTCGAGGTCGATTCGCGCATGGTCATGGAGATGGGGGCCGGGGGCCTGCTCAAGGAGATCCCCTCGCGTCCCCTGCCCCGCGCCGAAGCGACCCCCGGTGCCGCGCGGCGCGCCGGATCGAACGGGCCGGTCGCACCGCGGGTGGCCGCGCTGCTGCTCGCGGCCGGCCAGTCGCGCCGCATGGGACCGGTCAACAAGCTGCTCGCCGAAATCGACGGCCGGCCGATGGTCGCCCGCGTGGCAGAGACCCTGCTCGCCTCGCGCGCCGATCCGCTGGTGGTGGTGACCGGCCACGAGCATGAGCGGGTGGCGGCGACCCTGACCGAACTGAACTCGGACCGCCTGATCATCACCCACAATCCCGACTTCGCCGAAGGTCTCAGCACCTCCCTGCGCCGCGGCCTGGCGGCGCTGCCGGCCGAGGTCGAGGCTGTGGTCGTCTGCCTCGGCGACATGCCGCGGATCGACCGCGGCGTCGTCGACCGCCTGATCGCCGCCTTCAATCCGACCGAGGGGCGAACCATCTGCGTGCCCACCTGGCGCGGCAAACGCGGCAATCCGGTGCTGTTCGCCCGCCGCTTCTTTGCCGAGATGCAGGCCATCGGCGGTGACGTCGGCGCCCGCGGCCTGATCGGCGAGTACCCGGATCAGGTGTGCGAAGTCGCCATGCCTGATGACGGCGTGCTGGTCGACGTCGATACGCCGGAGACATTGATCGGGCTTCAACGCTCGGG
>CAZDBC010000128.1:0-8210 GCA_964503295.1 uncultured Kiloniellaceae bacterium
GATCCGCGTGGCCGCGCGGCCGAGAAAATCGTGATCGAACGGAAAGTAATCCGCCGTCATGCCGTCGGTGGAGGTCACGGCGCGCAGCGCGCAGACGAAATCATACGAGCGCGCATCGCCCATCACCCCGACCGTGCGCACCGGCAGCAGCACCGCGAACGCCTGCCAGATCTCGTCGTAAAGCCCGGCCTTCGCGATCTCGTCGAGATAGATCGCATCGGCCTTGCGCAGGATGTCCAGCTTTTCCGGCGTAATGGCTCCGGGGATACGGATCGCCAGCCCCGGCCCGGGAAACGGATGCCGGCGCAGGAAACCGTCGGGCAGGCCCAGCTCGCGGCCGAGCGCGCGCACCTCGTCCTTGAACAGCTCGCGCAGCGGCTCGACCAGCTTCATGTTCATTCGTTCCGGCAGGCCGCCGACATTGTGGTGCGACTTGATGGTCACGCTGGGGCCGCCGGTGAAAGACACCGATTCGATGACGTCGGGATAGAGCGTGCCCTGCGCCAGGAAGTCGGCCCCGCCCAGTTTTTGCGCCTCCTCGTCGAAAACGTCGATGAAAGTTGCCCCAACGATCTTGCGCTTATGCTCCGGGTCGGACACGCCCGCCAGCTTGCCCAGGAACAGCTCGCTCGCGTCGCGGTGGACCAGCGGGATGTTGTAGTGGCCGCGGAACAGGCCGACCACCTGCTCTGCCTCGCCTTCGCGCAGCAGGCCGTGATCGACGAAAATGCAGGCGAGTTGGTCGCCGAGCGCCTCGTGGATCAGGACCGCGGCGACCGAGGAATCGACCCCGCCGGACAGGCCGCAGATGACCTTGGCCTTGCCGACCTGTGCGCGGATCTGCTCGATCGCCTGTTCCCGAAAGGCCGCCATGGTCCAGTCCCCGGCGCAGCCTGCCACCTTGTGCACGAAATTGGCGAGCAGCCGGGCGCCGCCGGGCGTATGGACCACCTCGGGATGGAACTGCACGCCGTAGATCCGGCGGGCATCGTCCGCAACCATCGCGAAGGGCGCCCCCTCTGAGGTGCCCACGACCCGAAAGCCTTCCGGCAGGCGCACGACCCGGTCCCCGTGGCTCATCCAGACCTGGTGGCGCTCGCCGGCGCTCCAAAGGCCCTCCGTCAGGAGGCAGTCATCCTTCAGGTCGAGAAATGCCCGACCGAACTCCTGGTGGTCGGAGCGCTCGACCAGGCCGCCGAGCTGGGCGCAGATGGCCTGCTGTCCGTAACAGATGCCGAGCAGCGGCACGCCCAGCTCGAAAACCGCTTGCGGTGCCCGCGGCGTGTCCGTCCCGGTGACAGAGGCCGGGCCGCCGGACAGAATGACGGCGCGCGGCGCAAAGTCGCGGATGCGCCCGGGATCGGCTGAAAATGGCAGGATCTCGCAATAGACGCCGCTCTCGCGCACGCGTCGGGCGATCAGCTGGGTAAGCTGGGAGCCGAAGTCGAGAATCAGGATCCGGTCGCTCATGGACGGACCCTAGTGAGCGAATCGGAACCGGTCCAGCGGACCGCGCGACTCACTCGCCGCCCGCGGCCCGCCGGCCGGGCCGCTGACCGCCATGCGTCGCCAGCCAGCGCGGCAGGTCGTCCCAGCCGTAGATCGTCTGTCTTATCGGCTCACCGGCGAACCTTTCGCGCAGATCGGCGATCGCCCTGCCACCCAGAGCCTCGTAGAAATAGCGCGCCGGATTGGCGCTCAAAACGGCAATCAGGGCGCTCCGGTGATCGCGACGGGCGAGCAGCGAGAACAGGCCGTAGAGCAGCCGGCTGCCGATCCCGCAGCCTTGCCAGTCCGGCGCGACGTAGAGGGTATAGATCTCCCCCTGGTAGCCGAGCCGGCTGTAGCGGGACACGCCGGCACTCCCGAAACCGACCAGTTCCGGACCCCGGGCGTCCCTGCGCTCGGCGACCATGACCGCCTCGTCGCAGGCCGGCGTGACAATAATTCGGCGCCACTGGGCGGCGTTGCGGATCTCGTTCATGCCGATCAGATAGCGATCGGGGAGGATGCCGGCATAGGTGCACCGCCAGGTGTCGACATGCACACGCGCGACCTCCGCCGCATCCGACAGGCGCGCGCGCCGCACGACGACGCGCTGATGCGCGGTACCGGTCATGCTCGATCCTCCGCGCGGCGCTTCAGGACGGCGACGAAGAAACCGTCGCAGCCATGCCGAGCCGGCGTCAGCAAGAGGTCGTCTCCCATGCCCTGCGGTTGCGGCTGGCCCACGGCCTCCCGCCAGACCTCGCCGACGGAAACCCGCTCGAAATCCGCTGTCCGGGCGCGAAAAGCCTCGACCTGCTCCGCGTTCTCGCACGGCAACAGAGAACAGGTGGCATAGATCAGACGGCCGCCCGGGCGGACCGTTCGGGCGGCGGCGTCGAGCAGGCGAGACTGGAGATTGCAGCAGGCTGCAAGGCGCTCGGGAGTAAGACGCCAGGGCGCATCCGGACTGCGCCGCCATGTACCGGTGCCGGAGCACGGCGCATCGACCAGAACCCGATCGAAATGCCGCTCCGGAAGGTCGGTCGCTTCGGTGGCATCGGCCTGCCTGACCGTCAGCCCGGCAACGCCTGCCCGGCGCGCCCGCCGCCTCAACTCGTCCAGGCGGCCGGCCTCGCAGTCGACCGCCAGCAGTTCGCCCCGATTTTCCATGGCGTCCGCGAGGCCGAGGGTCTTGCCGCCAGCCCCGGCACAGAGGTCGGCCACGGACATGCCCGGCCGCGCCTCGCACAGCAAAACCGCCAGCTGCGCCGCTTCGTCCTGCGGCTCGACGGCGCCTTCGCGCCACAGACGGCTGTCCTGCAGGCGCGGCCGGCCGCTGAGACGCAGGCCGAGCGGAGACCAGGGGGTCGGCGCGGCCGCAAATCCCTCTGAGGCCAGGATCGCGAGCGCCTCGGGGCGCCCGATTCTGAGGCTGTTGACACGCAGGTCGAGGGGCGCCTCTGCGCGCAAGGCGCGCAGCTCGTCGGGCGCACGAACACCGAACACCTGTTCAAAGAGCGGCCACAACCAGTCGGGGAGCTCCAGGGCGACAGGGGCAGGCTGTTCGGAATGGTCCAAGGAAGCGCCCGTGAGCGCCGCCAGTGCGGAACGCTCGTTCGGCGTCAGCCTCGGCGGATGGTGTCGTTCGCCGTCGAAAAGACGGTCGATCTCGGCCGGCGATGAACCTTGGTTCAGCATCAAATCCGAGAGTATCAGGCTGCGCGCCCGCCCTACAGCCTCTCCATCGGGCTCCAGGCCGATTCGGCCCGCCCACCAGAGCAGCCGCGCACGGCACCGAAGGGTCCCATAGACATACGCGGCGACCGCCCGGCGATCCTTCGCGCCCATATAGCGGCGCGCAGCGAAGTACGCGGCGACCCGACGGTCGGCCGGCTTCTGCGATTCCGAGAGCAGGCCGGATTCGATTTCCGACAGCAGCTCGATCGCCGCCTGCAGCCGCGCAGCCGGGGTCAAGTCCCGATGCCCGGCCCCTGGCCGCCTCCAGGCCGGCAGCGCGGCCCCGTACCCGAAGCGCGCCTAGTGATCGTCGCGGTAGTTCGGCGCCTCGCGGGTGACGGTGACGTCGTGGACATGGCTCTCGCGCAGGCCGGCGTTGGTGATGCGCAGGAAGCGTGCATTGCTCTGCAGATCGGCAACGGTCGCGCTGCCGGTATAGCCCATGGCGGCCCGCAGGCCGCCAACCAACTGGTGTATCACCGCGCCGACCGGGCCCTTGTAGGGTACCCGCCCCTCGACGCCCTCCGGCACCAGCTTCAGGTCGCTAGCAACGTCCTGCTGGAAATAGCGGTCCGCCGAGCCGCGCGCCATGGCGCCCAGCGACCCCATGCCGCGGTAAGACTTGTAGGACCGCCCCTGAAAAAGAAAGACCTCGCCGGGGCTCTCCTCGGTTCCCGCGAGCAGAGACCCGATCATGACCGAATCGGCACCCGCGGCGATCGCCTTGGCAAGGTCGCCGGAATACTTGATGCCGCCATCGGCGATGACCGGAACGCCGCTGTCCCGACAGATCGCGACCGTGTCGAGCAGGGCCGTCAACTGCGGCACCCCCACCCCGGCCACCATGCGGGTCGTGCAGATCGAGCCCGGCCCGATACCGACCTTGACCGCATCGGCACCCGCGTCGATCAGGGCCTTCGCCCCGTCGCGCGTGGCGACATTGCCGGCAACCACCTGGGCGCGATTGGACAACCGCTTGACGTTGCCGACCGCCTCCAGGACGCCGTGCGAGTGGCCGTGGGCGGTGTCGACCACCACGACATCGACCTCCGCCGCCAGGAGAGCCTCGGCCCGGCGCACGCCGTCGGCCCCGACGCCGGTCGCCGCGGCAACGCGCAGACGACCTTTTTCATCCTTGCAGGCGCTCGGATGGGCCTGGGCCTTCTCTATGTCCTTGACCGTGATCAGGCCGATGCAGCGGTACTCGTCATCGACCACCAGCAGCTTCTCGATCCGGTACTGGTGCAGCAGGCGCTTGGCTTCCTCGCGTTCGCACCCTTCCCTGACCGTGATCAGGTTCTCCCTGGTCATCAGTTGCGCGACCGGCTCGTCCGGGTTCTCGGCAAAACGGACGTCGCGATTGGTCAGAATGCCGACCAGGCGCTTGGTGCGGCGCTCGACCACCGGAATCCCGGAGATGCCGTGCCGCTCCATCAAGGCAAGGGCGTTGGCCAGCGGCTCGTCGGGATGGATCGTGACCGGATTGACGACCATCCCGCTTTCGAATTTCTTGACCTTGCGCACCTCATCGGCCTGGGCCCCGATGTCGAGGTTCTTGTGCACCACGCCCATGCCGCCGGCCTGGGCCATGGCAATCGCCAGGCGCGCCTCGGTCACCGTGTCCATGGCGGCGGAGATCAGCGGAATACCGAGCTCGATCGAGCGGGTCAGGCGGGTGCGCGTGTCGGTCCTGCTTGGCAGGACGGCAGACTGGGCTGGTTCGAGCAGAACGTCGTCGAAGGTGAGCGCCTGTCGAATTTCCATGCCAATGCCGCCACTTAAAAAGAACGCGGCAGCCCGGGGGCGCCCGCGGATTGGCGCTGCATGATACAGATCAGTCGGTCGAATCCAAGCGCAAAGCCCTCGGGGCTGCCATGCGTTGCGGCCGGGCCACGGGCGGCGGCTTCAGGCGTGCACCGGGCCTGTTGCCGGCGTCCCGCGATAGCCGGTGGCCACCAGATACATCTCCGCCGAGTCCGCGCGGCTCGCCGCCGGCTTGACATGGCGGACCTTGGCGAAATCCCGTTTTAGCGCCTCGAGGAGGGTACGCTCGGTGCCGCCCTGGAGCACCTTCGCGACGAAGCCGCCGCCTGGCGCGAGAACTTCACCGGCGAAGGCATAGGCGGCCTCGGCCAGGGCCATGATCCTCAGGTGGTCGGTCTTGGCGTGACCGGTCGCGGGCGCGGCCATGTCCGACAGGACCAGGTCGACCGGGCCGGGCAGACGTTCGCGCAGGCGCTCCAGAACCTCCGCTTCGAGAAAGTCGCCGACCAGCAGCTCGGCGCCGGAGATCGGCTCGACTTCCTCGATATCGATCCCGACAACTTGGCCGCCCGGCCGACAGCGTTCGACGGCCACCTGCGTCCAGCCGCCCGGCGCGGCGCCCAGGTCGACCACCGTCGCCCCCGGCCGCAGCAGCGCGCACTTCTCGTCGAGCTGTATCAGCTTGAAAGCGGCCCGGGAGCGATAGCCGCGGCGCCTCGCCTCGGCGACGTAGGGGTCGTTGAGCTGCCGCTCCAGCCAGCGCGTCGAGGCGCCGGACCGGCGCTTGGCGGTCTTGACGCGGACCTTAAGACCGCGCCGCCCGGGCGCCGCAGCCTCGGTCTCTCGCCTCCTCCCGGTCCGGCGTCGCCCGGCCCCCTTCATGCCGGCGAAGATCGCAGCGGAGGCGCGGCGGCCCCGCCCGGCCACTGCACCTGCCGCCCGGCCCTGTCGTGCATCAGCGAATAGAGGATGCCTTCGCGCAGGCCCCGGTCGGCGACCCGCAGCCGGGCGACCGGCCAGATGCCGCACAGCGCTTCCAGAATCGCGCAGCCGGCCACGACCAGATCGGCCCGCTGTCCACCGATACAAGGATGCACGAGGCGCTGGTCATAGCTCATTGCGGCAATCTCCGCGCTCAACCGGCGAATCGTCGCCAGCTCCAGGAAGCTCCCGTCCACTCTCGACCTGTCGTAACGGCGAAGGTTCTGATGCATGCCGGCCAGCGTGGTCACCGTACCCGACGTCCCGAGCATCTGCAGACGCCCTGACCCGGCCAGGGCCGCGAGCCCATGACGCGCCTCGAACGGGGCCAGTCCGGCGGCAACCTCCGCGACCATTGCCCGGTACGCCTCCGCCCCGATATCGCGTCCGCCATAGCGCTCGGCCAGAGTGACGACGCCGAGCGGCAGCGAACACCAGGCGCGCCGGGCCAGACGCGGCGGCCGCTCCGTCGCTGCCTCGGCGTACTCCGCGGCAAGGCGGAGCCAACTGACCTGGGTGCTGCCGCCGCCGATGTCGAAGACAAGAACGTCGCACACCCCGGGGTCCATGAGCGGCGAACAGCCATGGATGGCGAGCCCGGCTTCCTCCTCCTGCGATATGACCTCGAGGGCCAGGCCGGTGGACTCCGCCACCAGCTCCAGAAACCGCCCGTGGTTGGCTGCCCGCCGGCAGGCCTCCGTGGCGACGGCCCGATAGGCTACGAGCCCCCGTCGTCGAAGCTTGCGCGCGCAGATCTTCAATGCCGACAGGGCCCGCTCCATGGCCGCCTCGGACAGGCAGCCGCTGGCATCGAGCCCCTCTCCGAGGCGCACCACCCGTGAGAAGGCATCGACGACGCGAAACTGGCCGGCGAGCCGGGCCCCGTCGCCGCGATCCCGCCCGGAACGCTGTTCGGCGATCAGCAGACGACAGTTGTTGGTTCCCAGATCGAGAGCGCCGAACAGCGGGCCGGAGCCGTCACGCGGCCAGCGCCGGGGCCGCGCCGCCGTCCGGTCCCGGCCGTCGAAGGGGTCGCGTTCCTCCAGATTCGCCACTCTTCTTGCTCCGAAACCGCTCCGCGGTCCCAAACCGCCGGGGGACCGCTCGACTGTCTTGGTCAATCCTAAACGGAAGGCCGACAGCCGGCCAAGCCTGCCGCGTCGGCCGCGCAACCCGCCGGCCGAGCGCGGCGGTCTAGGCTCGCGCCCGGCCGGCCAGACGATCGGCCAGAAAGCCGCCGATCAGTTCATTAAAGACCTCGGGTTGCTCAACATTGGAGAGATGCGCGGCACCGGGAATAACCTCCAAGCGAGCGTTCGGCAGCGCCTCATGCATGATCTGGGCGCCGGCGACCGGGGTCGTGGGATCCTGCTCTCCGACCAGGACGAGGCAGGGAAAGTCGAGGATCCCGAGCCGATCGGTGAGATCGAGATCCGAGAGCGCGGCACAGCAGCCCCGGAACCCGGCGGGATCGGTCTGGCGGATCATGCCGCGGATCCACTCGGCAACCTCCCGCGCACGCTCGGGAAAGCCTTCGGTGAACCAGCGCCGCAGGGTCGGCTCGACCAGTGGCTCCATGCCCTGCGGTCCGCTCGCGAGTTCGATGCGTTCGTTCCACATCGCCTTCGCTTCGGGCGGATAGGCGCTCAGGGTATCGGCCAGGACAAGGCTCTCGAATCGCTCGGGCGCCTGTACGGCCAGCGCCTGGCCGATCATTCCGCCCATCGACAGGCCGCAGAAATGCATACGACGGATCTCGAGGGCATCGAGCAGGGCGGCCAGGTCGTCCGCCAGATCATCCAATCGGTAGGGCGGTTCAGATGCTGCGGTTCCGCCGTGTCCGCGCACTTCGTAGCGCAGCACCCGGAAGCGATCCTGGAGCGGGGCCATCTGGGGCCGCCACATGTCGAAGCTGGTCGACAGCGAATGACCCAAGACCAGAACCGGCGCTTCGTCCCGGCCGTCGAAGCGGTAGCGAGTCTCGACGCCGTTGACCGGCAGGCGCTTGCCATCGAGCGGGGCGGACTCAGCCGTCATCGCCGCTGTCCCAGTCACCAGGACTGTTCGCGGACGACTCGGCCGGCCTTCACCACAAGCTTCAGATTGCGCTCGCTGTTTCGCAGGACCTCGATGTTCTCGAGCGGGTTGCCCGCCACGGCGATCAAGTCGGCCTCGTAGCCCTCAGCGACTTGCCCGATGCGATCTTGCATCCGGAACAGCTCCGCCGCGTTGCAAGTGGC
>CAZDBC010000129.1:0-8168 GCA_964503295.1 uncultured Kiloniellaceae bacterium
CATCGCCGGCCCGTCGGAGATTCTGGTGGTCGCCGACGCCGACGACGACCCGGCCTGGATCGCCGCCGACCTGCTCTCGCAGGCCGAGCACGACACGGCGGCACAGGCGATCCTGATCACCGACAGCGCCGACTTCGCGGCGGCGGTCGAACGCGCGGTCGAGGTCCAGCTTCAGCGCCTGCCGCGCGCCGACATCGCCGGCGCGAGCTGGCGCGACAACGGCGCCGTCATACTGGTCCGCGCGCTCGACCAGGTGCCGCCCCTGGTCGACCGCATCGCGCCCGAGCACCTGGAGCTCGCGGTCGCGGATCCGGATGCCCTGCTCGGCCGGATCCGCAATGCCGGCGCGATCTTCCTCGGCCGGCAGACGCCCGAGGCGATCGGCGACTATCTGGCCGGGCCCAGCCACGTGCTGCCGACGGCGCGCGCGGCGCGCTTTTCGTCCGGACTCTCGGTGCTCGACTTCATGAAGCGCTCCTCGGTCATCGGCTGCTCCGCCGCCGGGCTGGCCCGGCTGGGGCCGGCCACCGCCAGGCTTGCGCGCGCCGAGGGACTCGAGGCGCACGCGCTGTCGGTGCGGCTGCGTCTTGGCGATGGCGAGTGATGGCGGCGGACGCGACGTGCTAGCCTTCGCGGTCTGCGCCGGTCCGGAGGGCGGCTGCCTGGAACCCACTGCCGAGCGAAAGCTGCGATGAGCAACGACGAGGGCGGCGAGGGCACGGACCGCCCGCAGGCTGCCGCGGTCGCGGCCGGGGCGGATGCCGGCTCCTGCCACCGGGTTGTCGACATCACGCTCGACGACGGCAAGGTGCTGCGGCGCAGCCCGGAAGTCGAGCACGAGCGCGCGGTGGCGATCTACGACCTGCTGGAGAACAACCACTTCGTGCCGCTCGGCAGCGCCGAGGCCGCCGAGAGCGGACCCTACAGTCTTCACCTTTCGATCTCGGAGAACCGGCTGCAGTTCGACATCCGCACGGCCGACGAGCGGCCGCTGGACAAGATCGCCCTGCCGCTGCTGCCGTTCCGCCGCATCGTGCGCGACTACTTCGCCGTCTGCGAGAGCTACTACGAGGCGATCAAGACGGCGAGCCCGGCGCGCATCGAGGCCATCGACATGGGGCGGCGCGGCCTGCACAACGACGGCTCCGACCTGTTGCGCGAACGCCTGGCGGGCAAGATCGAGATCGATTTCGACACGGCGCGACGCCTCTTCACGCTGATCTGCGTCCTCCACATCCGCGGTTAGGCTGCAATGGAGTCGCTTCCTGCCGCGGTCCTCTTCGCCTGCACCCAGAATTCCGTGCGCTCGCCGATGGCCGAGGGCCTCCTGAAACATCTGCTCGGCCACCGCATCTACGTCGACTCGGTGGGCGTGCGCACCGAGCCGCCCGACCCCTTCATGGTCGAGGTCATGGACGAAATCGGCATCGACCTCTCGCGCCATCGCCCCAAATCGTTCGACGATCTGGAGGACAGCTCCTTCGACCTGATCATCTCCCTGTCGCCCGAGGCGCAGCACAACGCGGTGGAGATGACCCGGACCATGGCCTGCGAGGTCGAGTTCTGGAACACCCTCGATCCCTCCATCGTCGAGGGCACGCGGGAGCAACGGCTGCAGGCCTACCGCGAGGTGCGCGACGGGCTGAAGCGCCGCATCGAGACGCGCTTCCCCCCGGACTTGAAGCCCAACCTGTGACTGCCCATGTCCCGCGTGAAACCCCCGCAAGGGGCCGCGCCAGCGGCATGCGGCGAGGGCGGAATGTCGCGCCGCCAAGCCGCGACGCGGGCCGCGCTGTGGCATTTGTAGGGGTCAAGGCTTTTCTGTATGATCCGCGCGCCCAACCGGAAGCCGGTTGGGACGAGGGGCTGTTTGCCGGTCTTCGCGCAGGAAGGATGCGCCGGGTTGCGAACGCTTCTGCCGTGCGTCGCCGCGCGCGGCGGCGGACGCGTCCGGCCGATGGAACGGGCCGCCGTTGGGCGGCAAAAGGAGGGGAATGGCTAAGGAAGATCTGATCGAGTTCCAGGGCACCGTGGTCGAGCTGCTGCCCAACGCGATGTTCCGGGTCAAGCTCGACAACGACCACGAGGTGTTGGCCCATACGGCCGGCAAGATGCGCAAGCACCGCATTCGCGTGCTCGCCGGAGATCGGGTCAACGTGGAAATGACGCCCTACGACCTGAGCAAGGGCCGTATCACCTTCCGCTACAAGTAGCGCCCGTTCCTCGGCATGACTGCCGCCCGCGAAGCGCCTGCCGAAGGCCCGGTGCCCGGCGCGGCCGCGGCGCTGGTGCTGGCCTCGGCATCGCCGCGTCGCCTGAACCTCCTGCGTCAGATCGGGCTCGAGCCCGACCTCATCGATCCGCCCGAAATCGACGAAACCCCGCGGCACAAGGAGCTGCCGCCGGCCCACGCGCGCCGGCTCGCCGACGAGAAGGCGTCGGCGGTCGCCGGGCGCCGGCCGGGCTGCTGGGTGCTGGCAGCCGATACGGTGGTCGCGCTCGGCCGGCGCATTCTGCCCAAGCCGGCGGATGCCGGCACCGCGCAAGACTGCCTGACGCGCCTTTCCGGACGGCGTCACCGCGTCGTCACCGGGCTCACCCTCCTGGCGCCGGACGGCCGCAGGGGGAGCCGCCTCGTGACCACCATCGTCCAGTTCAAGCGTCTGAGCGACGAGGAGCTGCGCGACTATCTCGCCTCGGGGGAATGGCACGGCAAGGCGGGCGGCTATGCCATTCAGGGCCGCGCTGCCGCCTTCATCCCGCGCATCAACGGCTCCTACAGCAACGTGGTCGGCTTGCCGCTGGCCGAGACCTGGGCTCTCCTGACCGGCATGGGACGGCGCCCGGCGGCCGCGGGGGAGCAGGCGCCGTGAGCCGTCGCCTGCTGGTCTCGAGCCTGCCGGGCGAGTGCCGCTGGGCCCTGCTCGAAAACGATGACCTGCTCGACCTTGCGATCGAGCGGGACGACCGGCCGTCGCTGCTCGGTGCCTGCTTTCTCGGACGGGTGCACAAGGTCGAAAAGGGGCTCGACGGCGCCTTTCTCGACATCGGCCGGGACGAGGCCGCCTTCCTGCCGCTCGGCGAGTGTCCCGGGCGGCGTCCGTCCGAGGGTGATCTGCTCGCCGTGCGCGTGCTGCGCGACCCGGTCGGCACCAAGGGCCCGAAAGTGAGCGCGCGCCTGCCCGAGCCGCTCGCGGCGCTGGCCGCCGGCCACAGCCCGCGCGAGCCGGGCTGCGTGACGAGCGGCCTCGATCCGCTCGCGCGTCTCGCCGCCCTCGACGAGCCGATCGCCGAAGTGGTGTGCGACGAGCCGGCGCGGCATGCCGTCCTGCGCCGCCGGCTGACCGCGCTGCGTCCCGACCTGGCCGCGCGCCTTTCGCTCGACCGCGAGGCCGAGCCCCTGTTCGAACGCGCCGGAATCGAGGGCGAGATCGAAGCGCTCCTGCATCGCCGGGTGGACCTGCCCTCCGGCGGCCACCTGCTGGTCGAACCGGTCGAGACCTTGACTGCCATCGACGTCAACAGCGGGCCCGGGGAACCCTCGGGCGGCGCCGAGGCGACCGCGCGGCGGGTCAACCGCGAGGCGCTGCCGGCGATTGCCCGCCAGCTCCGGCTGCGCGCGATCGGCGGGCTGATCGCCATCGATTTCCTCGAGCTGCGCGCGCCCGAGGCGCGCAAGCAGCTGCTGGCCGAGTTCAAGCGCGCCCTGCGCGACGATCCGGAGCCCTATCGTCTCCACCCCGTGTCCGACACCGGTCTCATGGAGATGAACCGGCGGCGCGGCCGTCCGGCACTGCACGAGCTGCTCACCCTTCCGCGCGCGCTCGATCCGCTCGGCCTCGGCCGCCGCTGGGACCCGGCGCACCTGTCCTTCCAGGCCCTGCGCCGCTTGCGTGCCGCGGCGCTCCAGGAGCCCGCGCAATTTCCGGCGCTGCGCGCCGCGCCCGAAGTGGCCGCCGCGCTTGGCGGAATCGCCGCCGCCGCACGCCGGCAAATCGAGGCCGAACTGGGCCGGGCCTTCGAGCTTCGCCCCTCCGCCGACTGCCCGACCTACGAGATCGTGCTAGGCTGACGACGGGATGACTGAGCGAAGCAGGAAAACCGGCGACACGGGCAAGGTCGTGCCCCTGCCGCGTGCCGGCCGGCGATCGCGGGCCTGTCCCGTCTGCCGCGCCCCGGCCGTGCACCGCTACCGGCCCTTCTGTTCCAAGCGCTGCGCCGATATCGACCTCGGGCGCTGGCTGAAGGGCGGCTATGCCATACCGACCGAAGAGGCGCCGCAGTCCGGCGAGCACGACGAGATCGCCGAGGGTCGGGATGAACCCCAGGACAGCTGGAACGGCAAGAGATAGTCTCCGCGGAGTCCCTTGCCGCGTCCGCGTTCCGAGCCAGGGACATCGCCGAGCGCTGGCGGGGGGAGCGGTTGAGCACGGGACCTGAGATCCGCGACAGCGGGCCGGACGACTCCGCTGCGATCGGGGCGCTCTACGCAGCGGCGTTTCCGGACGAGGACCTGCTGCCGCTGGTCGGCGAACTCTTGCAGGATGGTGCGCTGGCTCTTTCGCTCGTCGCGACGGTCGGCGCTTGCCTCGCAGGGCATGCCGTTTTCACGCGATGCGACATCGAGGAAGACGGCCAGGCGGTCGCGCTGCTCGGCCCGCTCGCGGTTGCTCCGGCCCGGCAGAGACAGGGCATCGGCAGCGCGCTCGTCCGCGCCGGCCTGAAGCGGCTGCGGCATGCCGGGGTGGCTGCGGTCTATGTCCTCGGCGATCCCGGCTACTATGGACGTCTGGGCTTTGCGCCCGAGACGGCTGTCGCGCCGCCCTATCCCCTGCCGGCGGACTGGCGCGGGGCGTGGCAGTCGATCTGCCTTGCGGAAGGCACATCGCCGCCGCGTCGGCCGCCCCCTGGGCTGCGCCGTGGAAGCCTTTGCGTGCCGCAGCCCTGGCGCCGGCCGGCGCTGTGGGCGCCGTGACGTGACCCGGAGCCGAAGGAGCGTTTCTCATGAGCGCTGATGGTCGCCACAGGATACGGCGCCTCGGCAGACTGGCCCTGCTTGTCGGCTGCCTCGCGCAGCCGGCGCCGCCGCTTTCGGCGGCGGCGTTCGACCGGGCCTGGCTCGAGCCCGTCGTCTCGGTGCTGCCGCTCTGGCCGGGCCACGAACGCGGCGGTCGCGGCGATATCCCGCCCGGCGCGGCGCCGGAGGGCACGGCAGTCGCGCTGCGCGCGGGCGGGCACCTCCTGACGGCCCTGCACGTGGTCGAGCGCGCCGTCGAGATCACGGTGCGGCTGGCCGACGGGCGCGAGCTTCCGGCCCGCTTGGTCGCGCGCGATGCGCCGACCGATCTCGCCCTGCTGCGCATCGAGGAATCGCTGCCCCCGGTCACGGCCGCACCGGCGGTCGCGCTCGGCCAGCCGGTCTGTGCGGTCGCCAACCAGTTCGGTCTCGGCCTCTCGGTCACCTGCGGCGTGGTCTCCGCCACGGCGCGCAGCGGCACGGGCTTCAACCCGGTCGAGGACTTCATACAGACCGACGCGGCGGTCAATCCCGGCGCCTCGGGCGGGGCCCTGCTCGACTCGCAGGGCCGGTTCGTCGGCCTGCTGTCGGCGATCTTCGCAAGCGGCGCCGACGCCAACCTCGGCGTCAACTTCGCGGTTTCCGCCGCGCTCGCCTATCGGGTCATCGACGACCTGATCGAGCACGGGCGGGTGCGTCGCGGAAATCCCGGCTTCACGGTGGCGGACCTGCCGCTCGGGCAACGGCGCCGGCTGACCGGCGTCGTGGTGCGCGCCGTGGCTCCGGATGGGCCGGCGGCCCACGCCGGGCTGCGGGTCGGCGACGTGATCCGCAGCATCGACGGTCGCGCCCTGCGCAAGCCGAGCGACGCCCTGGCGGCCATTTACCTGCGCCGGCCGGGCGAGCGCCTGCGGCTCGAGGTGGTGCGCAACGGCGACACCTTGACCCTCCACAGCGCGCTGGCGCCCTGAGCGAACTCGCGCGTTGACTGGCCGGCTCAGTTCCAGCTCGTGGCCTTTGCCTCGAAGTCCGGTCGCTGCGGCGGCACCACGCAAAAGCGATGCCCGCTCGGCGCCTCCATGACCCACCAGCGCTTGATCCAGGCGACGCGCTTGGCGCCCAGCGCCTCGAGCCGGCGCACTTCGGCTTCGATGTCGTCGGTCTCGATATCGAGATGGACCCGGCTCGGATGCTCGACCTTCTGCAGCAGAACGTCGATCTCGTCGGGCGCCGTCTCGAGCTTGACGTAGGTGCCGTCCGAGCCGCCTTCGTCGGCCTGAACGGGCGCGCCCAGCGCCCGGCTCCAGAACGTGGCGGCCTCGTCCAGGTCCTCGCCCTGGCAGTCGATGACCAGGACGGCGAGGCGGCTTTTGTGCATGTCTGATCTCCTGGAACAAACACTGAACAGAAGCGCTATTTAGGCAGCTTGGCGTGCGCCGATCAAGGGGCTGCCGCCGACTGGGCGATGCCCAGCGGGTCGGCGAGCCAGCCGTGGCGGGTTCGTTGCTCATCGGGCGGCGGCGCGGGCGCCGCCCGGGCCAGAATGGCGGTCTTGAGATTGCGCGCGCGCCATTGCGGGTGGCGCGCCAGCAGGCGCGCCCCCAGGGCCGCGACCCGGGCCACGGCGTAGCTGGAGCCCGACGCCCGGGTGGCGAAGCCGCGGTGGTCGACGACCTCGACGTTCTCGGCCGGCACCATCAGGTCGACGTTGGTGCGGCCCCAGTTGGAGCCGCGCGCAAGGCGGCCGTCGTCCTCGGCCGAGGTCACCACCAGCATGTTCTCGAGACCGGCGGCGGCCGGATAGACCGGGGTGCGATCGATGTCGCGGCCGTCGTTGCCGGCGGAGACGACGAACAGCATGTCGGGGCGACTCCGGGCCGCGCGCAGGAAGGACTGCCAGTCGCTGAGTCGCGGCGAGCCCATCGCCATCGCGACGATGCGCGCGTCCTTGGCCGCGGCGTCGAGCACCATCTCGTGCATGCGCGCGAGATCGGGCCGCGGGTAGCGATAGGGCAGGAGCCGCGCCTCGGGCGCCTCGCGCAGCAGCAGGGAGGCGACGGTGGTGCCGTGATGGGCGGGAAAGAAGGCCGAGCGCGCCGGGTTGCTGTCGTACGGCAGCGGATCGAGATCCCAGTAGTCGTAGCCGAGCGCCCTGCCCGCGGCATCGCGCGCCAGTCTGACGGCGATCCTCGGCAGGGTGTAGTTCACGCCGGAATCGAACAGGGCCACGGTCACGCCGCCGGGGTCGGGGGCAGCCGGAACGGGCGGGTTGAGCGCCTCGCTCTGGCCGGTCGGCGTCAGGGCTTCGTCGAGGTGGACCAGCGCTTGCGCGCGCCCCTCGGGGCCGTAGTCGATGCGCCGTCCGAGCACGATGCGGCAGCCGGCACGCGCCAGCGCCGCCATGCGCGGCCGGACGCTGCCCCGGGCGGTCGCCTCGTGATACTCCGCGGCCACCCCGATGATCTCGTCGGCGGCGCGAAGCTGGCGCAGCAGGCGCAATTCGTCGCCCCCGGGCAGGGCAAAACGCCAGCTGCTCTGGCGGAAGGGCGCGCCGGGATCGCCGAGATCGCGCGTCTCGATCACGCGTGCGCCGGGCAGTGCGGGCAGCAGCGCCGCGGGGCCGTCGGGCCCGCCGTCCGAGATTTCGGGCGCGCAGATTGCCGCCACCGCGCCGCGCAGGGTCTCCGCGATCGCCCGGTCGGCGCCGCCGTCGGCCGGACCGTCGGCCGGACCGTCGGCCGGCCGGGCGGCGGCCGCCGGCGCGGCCAGCAGACCGGCGAGAAGGAGCGCGGGGCACAAGCGAAACATGGTGCAAGCCAGATTGACCCGCCTGAGCCAACGGTCAAGACAGGCAGTCGTGCCGACTGTCACCTCTGCGTGATCGCCTGGCCGATTTGGGCCGGCGGCGGCCCGCCCGCGGTCGCGCAGCCGGTGCGCCGCCCGCGAGAGTCTGGACAGCCCGGCCGGCTTTCTCTATAAGCCGCTGTCGCCCGCAGGGCGGCGAAGCCCAGGTAGCTCAGTTGGTAGAGCACATGACTGAAAATCATGGTGTCGGTGGTTCGATTCCGCCCCTGGGCACCATTTTTCCGGCGCTTTAGACGCGCGCAGGCTTCCCTTCGCCCCCAATAGAGCTAATCCGAAACCGTGCGGC
>CAZDBC010000130.1:0-8141 GCA_964503295.1 uncultured Kiloniellaceae bacterium
TTCCTTCCGGACCTGACCGGGTTGGCGAGCGGCCCGTCCGCGGCCAACCTCCCACAGCACTATATCAAGTCCCGCCCCCCTCCAGGCAAGGGGCAGGGCCCATCCCGCTTCGAAAAGACGGGCGTTGGTCGGGACGCTTGAGAGGTCACGTCGGCTGTGACAGCTTGCCGGCCATGGCGATCACCCGCACTCCAATGAACTTCTATAGCGGCGTTCCCCTGGACCGCGCCGACCGGCGGCGCGGCAACCCGGACTGGCTCGCCGCCTGCTTTTGTCACCCGCGCAGCAGGTTCCTGCCCCTCTGGCGCTCCAAGCACCTCTTTGCCGAAGCGGCCGATGAGGACGCCCATGGCGCCGCCGACCGCGGCATGGCCGCGCCCGGCCCGGTGTGGCTCGACCGCAGCGCCGCCGAGCCTCTTCTTGCCCGGGCCGCCGACTGGGTCTTTCTCGGCCTGCGCGACGAGGTCGCCCACATCGCCATCGACCTCTCCGATCTCGACGACCCGGCCGAGCTGCCCGAGTTGGGCCGCCTGGGATGCTTCCGCGATCTGCGCGAGGTCGGCGCCCTGCTCGAGCGCGGCGAAGGCGCGACTCTCGCCTATGCGCGTGGCCTGCTGCACTGGCACCGCCGGCATCGCTTCTGCGGCGCCTGCGGTCATCCGACCGAAGCCGCCAACGGCGGCCATCTGCGGCGCTGCACCGCCGAGGCCTGCGGACTCAGTCATTTCCCCCGCGTCGATCCGGCGGTCATCATGCTGGTCCATGACGGCGGCGACCGCTGCGTGCTCGGCCGCCAGAAAGTCTGGCCGCCGGGCATGCATTCGACGCTCGCCGGCTTCGTCGAGCCGGGCGAGAGCCTGGAGGAAGCGGTCGCCCGCGAGGTCGCCGAAGAGGTCGGCCTTGCCGTGCGCGACGTGGTCTATCATTCCTCGCAGCCCTGGCCCTTCCCTTCATCCCTGATGCTCGGCTTTCACGCGATCGCCGACCACGTACCGCTCGACGTCGATCCCGAGGAACTGGAGAGCGCCGCCTGGTTCTCGCGCGAGGCGCTGCGCGCCTCGCCGGAAAACGAGCGCCTGAAGCTGCCGCGCGCCGACTCGATCGCGCGACGCCTGATCGAAGACTGGTTGCGCGAGGGCTGAGAAGGAGCGCTACGCGGCGGCGTCGGGATGGCTGCGGAAGGGCGCGGCCGGATAGACGCCGAGGATCTTCACTTCGCGCGAGAAGAAGCTCAACTCCTCCAGAGCGAGCCGCACCGGCCGGCTGTCGGGGTGGCCCTCGATGTCGGCGTAGAACTGGGCGACCCGGAAGCTGCTGTCGATGATGTAGCTTTCCAGCTTCGTGATGTTGACGCCATTGGTGGCGAAGCCGCCGAGCGCCTTGTACAGGGCGGCCGGCACGCTGCGCACTCGGAACACGAAGGTGGTAATCACAGGCCCCGCGTGAGGGTCGGGGTCGACCGGCTCCCGCGCCATGATCAGGAAACGGGTCGTGTTGTCGCTGCTGTCCTGCACATTGGCGGCCAGCACCTGAAGGCCGTAGATCTCGGCCGCGAGACCCGAGGCGATCGCCGCCTGGGTCGGATCGCCGCGCCGGGCCACCTCCTCGGCGGCCCCGGCCGTGTCCGCGTGCACCATGGGGCGCAGTCCGGCGGATCGAAGAAACTGACGGCACTGGCCGAGGGCCTGGACATGGCTGTGCACTGCCTCGATGGTCTCGAGGCCGGCACCGGGCAGGCCGAGAAGCTGGTGGTCGACGCGCTGGAAGTGCTCACCGACGATATGCAGGCCGGAATCGGGCAGCAGATGGTGGACATCCGCGACCCGGCCGGCGTTGGAGTTGTCGACCGGAATCATGGCCAGTTCCGCCCTGCCTTCGTGCACCGCGGCGAAGGCGTCCTCGAACGAGGCGCAGGGCAGCGTGGTCATGACCGGGAAGACCGCCCGGCAGGACATGTCCGAGTTGGCTCCCAGCGCGCCCTGGAAGGCGATCACGCCCGAGCGTTCGGGGTGAAGGATGGCATCCGCCGTTGCGGGCGCGCTCGTCATGGCCCTGATCCGTGTCGCTCTCTGCTGGTGCTTGTGCGTCGTCAGGTGCTGGAGCGGGGCGCCAGAAGGGCGCGCGCCCGCGCGAGGTCGGCGGGAGTATCGACACCGAGCGGAAGGGTGTCAACGCGCGCCACGTCGATGCGCATGCCGGCCTCGAGGGCGCGCAGCTGCTCCAGCTTCTCGCGCCTTTCCAGCGGCGAGGGCGGCAGACCGACGAAGCGCTCCAGCGCGGCCCGCCGGTACGCGTAGATGCCGATGTGGTGATACAGGGGGAGTCCGGGATCACCGGCGTCCCAGGGCACGGCTGAGCGGCTGAAATAGAGCGCGCGGGCGATCCGGCCGCCGGGCGGAAAGGCCACCGCGGCCTTGACCACGTTGGGATTGACCCGCTCGGCAGGATCCGCGATCTCCACCGCCAGGGTGGCGATGTCGACCGCCGGATCGGCAAGCGGTTCCAGCACCGCCTGGAGCAGCCGTGGCTCCAGGGTCGGCAGATCGCCCTGCAGATTGACCACGACATCGCAGCGACCGTCGGGATCGGCCTCGGCGAGGGCCGCATGGATGCGGTCGGAGCCCGACGGCAGGTCGGGCCGGGTCAGGACGGCCTGGCCGCCGGCGGCCTCGACCGCGCAGGCGATCTCGGCCTCGGCACAGGCGACCACGACCGGGCCGATGGCAGCCTCCCGGGCGCGTCGCCAGACGTGGACGATCATGGCTTCGCCGTGGATGTCAGCCAGCGGCTTGCCGGGCAGGCGGGTCGAGCCCAGACGTGCCGGGATCGCGACCAGAGGTTGCGGCGAGGGTCCGGAACGGTCGGTCATGGAGGCAGCGGACGGCGGAATGGAGACGGCAAAGCCGGGGCAGCGAGCGGACGGACCATAGCGCGCGGGCGGCGATCTGACACAGAGTTTTTGTGACAAGGCGCTATTGAACGCCCCCGAACGGCTCGCTATTGTCGCCGCGCTCCAAGCCCTCCAAGGTCCCACAGAGCCCGGAATCCGTAGATGGCATCGCTTGAAGGCAACAAGATTGCGGCCGCCGTGCTGACCGCCGGCGTAGTGGTCATGACCGCGGGCTTCGTTTCCGAGCTGATCTACCCGCATCCCCACATCGGGCAGGATGCCTATCCGATCCAGGTGGCCGGCGAAGAGGGCCAGGAAGAGCAGATGGCGGCCGCGCCCGCGGAACCGGAGGAATTGCAGCCGATCGGCCCGCTTCTCGCCGAGGCCAGCATCGAGGAGGGCCAGCGCGCGGCGCGCAAGTGCGTGGCATGCCATTCCTTCGAACAGGGCGGCCCGAACAAGATCGGCCCCAACCTGTGGGACGTCGTCGGCGCGCAGATCACCCACGTCGAGGACTTCAACTACTCCAACGCCTTGCAGGAGCTGTCCGACCAGGCCTGGACCTATCAGGACCTGAATGCCTTCCTCGAAAATCCGAGCGAGTACGCGCCGGGTACGAAGATGTCGTTCGCCGGCGTCCGCGATGCCGAAGAGCGCGCCGACATCATCGCCTACCTGCGCAGCCTCAGCGAGAACCCCGAACCGCTGCCCGAGTGAATCCGGCGGTGACCTGGAACGCGCCGGATACCGACCCCTGCCCGGAGGCATTCGTCACGTTCGCCGAACATCTGGCGGACCAGGCCCGCGCCATCACCCTGCGCTACTTCCGCGCTCCGCTCGACGTGGAGCGAAAATCCGATGCCAGCCCGGTGACGGTGGCGGACCGGGAGACCGAGGCCGCCCTGCGCGCCCTGGTGGCAGAGCGCTATCCGGACCACGGCGTGGTCGGCGAGGAGCAGGCGCCAAGCCAGATCCAGGCCCGCTACGTCTGGGTGTTCGATCCGATCGACGGCACCAAGCACTTCATCTCGGGCCATCCGGGCTTCGGCACCCTGATCGCGCTGTTGCGCGACGGCCGGCCGATCCTCGGACTGATCGACATGCCGGCGCTGGACGATCGCTGGCTCGGTGCCCTCGGTCACCCGACGCGCGGGCGCGACCGGCGCGGCGACCGCGAACTGCGCACGCGCGCCTGCCCCGCGCTCGATCGGGCGATCCTCTACAGCACCTCGCCGCTCATGTTCGCCGGGCCCGACGAGATCGCCTTTGCACGCCTGCGCGACCGGGTGGCGGTGCCCCTGTTCGGCTCCGACTGCCTGGGCTATGGTCTCCTGGCCTCGGGCTATGCCGATCTCGTGGTCGAGGCGAAGCTCGGCGTCTACGACTATCTGCCGCTGGTTGCGGTGGTCGAGGGTTCGGGCGGTCGCATAACGGACTGGTGGGGCCGCCCGCTGTCGCTGGACTCGGACGGTCGTGTGCTGGCGGCCGGCGACCCGGCGCGACACGCGGAAGCGCTCGAGCTCCTGGCCGCGGATTAAATCTCCGTCAGGTTGCGGCCTGAATGCTTGCGCTTCCGGCCCGACGAGTTAATTGCTAGGCACGGGGGCGAGACAGCGATCAGGGGCGCCATGCACAGAAGCATTCTGACGGCGATCGTATTGCTGGCCGGTGCGCTGGCGCCCTGGTGGCCTGCGGCCGCCGAAGCACCCCCGCCCGTTCCCGTCGCTCAGGTCGAGCAGGAGAAGCTCGGCCCGCCGGTATTCAAGAGCCATGCCATCGCCATGCATGGCGAACCAAAGTACGGTCCCGACTTCCCCCACTTCGACTACGTCGATCCGCAGGCACCCAAGGGCGGCAGCCTGCGGCTCGGGGCCCAGGGCACCTTCGACAGCTTCAATCCCTTCATTCCGAAGGGCAACGCCAGCGCCAGCACCGGCTATCTCTACGACACCTTGATGGTGAGCAGCGACGACGAGCCCTTCACCATGTACGGCCTGATCGCCGAGACCATCGAGTGGCCGGAGGACCGCTCCTGGGTGGTTTTCCATCTGCGCCCCGAGGCGCGCTGGCACGACGGCACGCCGATCACCGCCGAAGACGTGATCTGGACCTTCGAGACCCTGAAGACCAAAGGCCAACCGGGCTATCGCTTCTACTACGGGAGCGTGGAGCGCGCAGAGAAGCTCGGACCACGCAGCGTGAAATTCACCTTCACCGAAAGCGGCAACCGCGAGCTGCCGCTCATCGTCGGCCAACTCGTTGTATTGCCCAAGCACTACTGGGAAGCCGAGGGCCGCGACTTCGAGAGTACCACCCTCGAACCGCCGCTCGGCAGCGGCCCCTATCGCATCACCGAGTTCGAGGCCGGCCGCTTCGAGGTGATCGAGCGGGTCGACGACTACTGGGCGCGCGACCTGCCGGTCATGAAGGGCAAGCACAATTTCGACCGGATCCGCTTCGACTATTTCCGCGACGACGTGGCCATACGCCTGGCGCTCAAGTCGGGCGACATCGACTACCGGCAGGAAAACCAGGCCAAGGCCTGGGCGCTCGACTACGACGTGCCGGCGGTGCGCGAAGGCTGGCTCGTTCAGGAAGCGGTTCCGCACGAACTGCCGACCGGCATGCAGGCCTTCGTCATGAACACGCGGCGCAAGATCTTCGAGGATCCCCTTGTCCGGCGTGCCCTTGCCTTCGCGTTCGATTTCGAGTGGACCAACCGCAAGATCTTCTTCGGCCAGTACAGGCGTACCGAGAGCTACTTCTCCAACTCCGAGCTCGCCGCCGAGGGCCTGCCTCAGGGCGAGGAGCTGGAGATCCTGGAGCGCTATCGCGGCCGCGTGCCCGAAGAGGTCTTCACCACCGAGTATTGGGCCCCCTCCACCGACGGCAGCGGCTGGCCGCGCGACAACCTGCGTCGCGCCTTCGAGCTGCTCGAGCAGGCCGGCTGGGTAGTGCGCGACATGAAGCTGGTCAACCTGGAGACAGGCCGCCCGATGCGCTTCGAGATGCTGCTGGTCAGCCCGGCGTTCGAGCGGATCATGCTGCCCTTCGCACGCAACCTCAAGCGACTTGGAATCGAGACCTCGGTTCGTCTGGTCGACCAGTCGCAATACATCAACAGACTGCGCTCCTTCGACTTCGACATGATTGTTTCGGGCTGGGGTCAGTCGGATTCGCCCGGCAACGAACAGCGCAGCTACTGGAGCAGCGCCGCCGCCGATTCGCCGGCGGCGCGCAACTACGCCGGCATCAACGACCCCGTTGTCGACGAATTGATCGAACTGGTCATCACGGCGCCGAGCCGCGAGAGCCTGGTCGCGCGCACCCGCGCGCTCGACCGGGTCTTGCTCTGGGGCCACTACGTGATCCCCAACTGGCATTCGCGCGCGCAGCGCCTGCTGTACTGGGACAAGTTCTCGCGGCCCGAGACCCTGACCAAGGCGGGCACCTCGACCACCTTGTGGTGGTACGACGAAGCCAAGGCCGAACGGCTGGAGAAACGCCTTCCCGACGAGTTGAGCGGCGGCGAGCCGGGCGGCAAGACCGGGCCGAGCAGCTTTACCGTTGCCGCGACCATCGCCGTGCTGGCAGGACTCGGTTATATGCTGTTCCGCCGCATGAACCAGCGGCACGCCGCCTGAACCGCCCTGGACCCGTCTCGTGATCGCCTACATCGTCCGCCGCCTGCTGCTGATCGTGCCGACCCTGCTCGGCATCATGGTGATCAACTTCGTAGTGGTGCAGCTCGCGCCGGGCGGACCGGTCGAGCAGGCGATTGCCCAGATAACCGGCGAAGGATCCGACATCACCGAGCGGGTGACCCGCAGCGGTGCGGGCGAGGAGCTAGGGACGGCAGATTCCGGCGACGTCACCAGCCGCTACCGCGGTGCCCAGGGACTCGATCCGGAGTTCATCAAGGAGCTCGAGCGTCGTTTCGGCTTCGACAAGCCTTTGCACGAGCGCTTTATCCAGATGATGGCCAGTTACGTGGTCTTCGATTTCGGCGAGAGCTTCTACCGCGACCGCACCGTCGTCGAGCTCGTGCTCGACAAGATGCCGGTCTCGATCTCGCTCGGCGTCTGGACCACGCTGCTGGTCTACCTGATTTCGATTCCCATGGGCATCGCAAAGGCCGTGCGCGACGGTTCCGCGTTCGACGTCTGGACCTCGGCCTTCGTCATCATCGGCAACGCCATTCCCAGCTTCCTTTTTGCGGTACTTCTGCTGGTGCTGTTCGCCGGCGGCAGCTACCTCGACTGGTTCCCCTTGCGCGGCCTCGTCTCGGAGGGCTGGGAAGACATGTCCTGGCCGGACAAGATTCTCGACTACCTCTGGCACATGGTCCTGCCGGTCACGGCCATGGTGATCGGCGGCTTCGCCACCCTCACCATGCTGACCAAGAACTCCTTCCTCGATCAGATCGGCCAGCAGTACGTCGTCACCGCGCGCGCCAAGGGCCTGAGCCAAGGCCGCGTGCTCTACGGCCACGTGTTCCGCAACGCCATGCTGATCGTGATCGCCGGCTTCCCGAGCGCCTTCGTCTCGGTGCTCTTCACCGGCTCGGTGCTGATCGAGGTCATCTTCTCGCTCGACGGGCTCGGCCTGCTTGGCTTCGAGGCCGCCTTCGCGCGGGACTATCCGGTCATGTTCGGAACCCTTTTCTTCTTCTCGCTGCTCGGGCTGCTGATGAACCTGGTGGGCGATCTCATGTACACCGTGGTCGACCCGCGCATCGACTTCGAGCGGCGCGATGTCTGACGCCCGGGCCAGCCGCATGTCGCAGCCGCCGCAGCCGCGCGTTCTCGGGTTGCGCGTGTCGCCCATCACCCGGCGCCGCCTGCAGAACTTCCGCGCCAACAAGCGCGGCTACTGGTCGCTGTGGATCTTCGCGCTGCTGTTCGTCGTCACCCTGTTCGCCGAGTTCGTCGCCAACGACAGGCCCTTCCTGGTCAGCTACCGGGGCGAGCTCTACATGCCGATCTTCCAGGCCTATCCGGAGACCGAGTTCGGCGGCGAGTTCGAGACCGAGGCCGACTACCGCGACCCTTACGTCCGCGACCTGATCGAGCGCAACGGCTGGATGATCTGGCCTTTGGTTCCGTTCAACCACCGGACGGTGTCATGGGACCTGGCCGAACCGGCACCCTCGCCGCCCGACGCGACGCACTGGCTGGGCACCGACGACCAGGCGCGCGACGTGGTCGCCCGCCTGATCTATGGCTTTCGCATCTCGATCCTGTTCGGCTTC
>CAZDBC010000131.1:0-8138 GCA_964503295.1 uncultured Kiloniellaceae bacterium
GCTGGCTTGCTACTTTCTGATGCCTCGCTCATCCTTCCTTACCGTTGCGCCTCGATGGGGGACCGCGCCCGGCGCTTCGCCAGCGTAAGGGTCGGGCAGGCCGAACCCGGCCAGGATGCGCGATTCGAATCCCTCCATGACCGCGGCCTCGCTCTCCTCATGATGATCGAAGCCGAGGAGGTGCAGGACGCCATGCACCACCAGATGTAACACATGCCCGTCGAGCGGCTTGCCGGCCTGCGCCGCCTCCCGCTCGACGGTCTCGCGCGCGAGAACGACATCGCCAAGCGGCAGCGGCAGGCCGGGAGAGCCGCCGCCGGCCAGTTCGTCGCGCGTACTGCTCGCAAAAGACAGGACGTTGGTCGCTCCCTCGCGGCCCCGGTAATCGCGGTTGAGCCGGGCCACCCGATCGTCGTCGGCCAGCACAACCCCCATCTCCAGCGCCGGCCGGTCCCGGCGCAGGGGTTCCAGCCAAGAGCTGGCCATGCGCACCGGGCATTCCTGCTCGAGGGCGGCCAGACAGGCACCGCGCGCCACCTCGCCGATGCGCGCCTCGGCCTGCGGCAGGACCTCGTCCCAGCCCGGCGCCTCGATGAGGACGGTCACCTCGCAGGAGTCGCCGACCTCTTGTTCGCCGCGCGTCACCGGCACGCCGCGCACATCCGGGTCAACGACCGTCGAACAGGTCGCCGGCATCGCGCTCGCCCTCCTCGCGGGCGTTGTAGGCACGGACGATCCGGGTGACCAGCGAATGCCGCACCACATCCGCCGAGGTGAACTGCACGAAGACCACGTCGTCGACCTTCGCCAGAACCTCGACCGCGTCCTGCAGTCCCGAGGGATGGCCGCGCGGCAGGTCGATCTGCGACAGATCGCCGGTCACCACCATGCGGCTGTTCTCGCCAAGCCGGGTCAGGAACATCTTCATCTGGACCGGCGTGGTGTTCTGCGCCTCGTCGAGAATGATGAAGGCGTTGCTCAGCGTGCGTCCGCGCATGAAGGCCAGCGGCGCCACCTCGATCTCGCCGCTGGACAGGCGGTTGACCACCTGGTCCGCGGGCAGCATGTCGTAGAGCGCGTCGTAGAGCGGACGCAGATAGGGATCCACCTTCTCGCTCAGATCGCCGGGCAGGAAGCCCAGGCGCTCGCCGGCCTCGACCGCCGGGCGCGAGAGGATGATACGCTCGACGTCTCCGGCGAGCAGGCGGCTGACCGCCATGGCGACGGCCATGTAGGTCTTGCCCGTGCCGGCCGGACCGATACCGAACACGATCTCGGACTGGCGCAGGGCCTGCGCGTAGGTCGCCTGCCCGGACGAGCGCGGCGTCACCGTACGCTTGCGGGTCACGATCGCCAGTTCGTCGCCCTGAATGGAGGCCACCGCGCGGCGCGACGACTCCAGGTCGGGGGCGCCGCGTGCCATGCGCACGACGGCGTCGACCTCGCCGTGCCCGACCTCCTGACCGCGCTTCAAGCGGCCATAAAGGGCGTCGAGAGCCACGTTGGCCGCACGTACCGAGTCCGGCGGCCCCGAGATCGCCACGCGATTGCCGCGCGAGGCCAGACGTACCCCGAGCTGCTGCTCGATGCGCGCCAGGTTCTGGTCGTGCTGGCCGTAGAGCAGCGGCAGCAGGCTGTTGTCGTCGAACTGCAGAAGAGTCGGCGGACCCGGATCGAGTGTCACGACACCGGTCGTCGCTTCGCCGGTCAACCACCGCCTCCCGCCGCGCATTCACGTGGCCCATCGGGGTGATCAGACGGGGAGGGCGCGCTCCCTCCCTGGCGCGCAGCGAGCGTCGTCGGCGCGACGGCGTCGGGCAGTCGGCCGGCCAGGCTGTTGGGGTGCGCGGCCGTGATCTCGACCTCGAGCAGCCGGCCGAGCAGCTGTCCGGCGCGCACCTCGGGCAGCGTGACGTGAACCGACTGCATGTAGGGGCTGCGCCCGATCACCTGGCCGGGCATGCGGCCGCGGCGCTCGAACAGCACGGGCAGGCGGCGACCAACCGCGGCCTGATTGAACGCCTGTTGCTGGGCATTGAGCAGCTCCTGCAGCATGGCCAGCCGTTCGGCCTTGACCGGTTCGGGCACCTGGGCCTCGAGCGCGGCGGCCGGCGTGCCGGGACGCGGCGAGTACTTGAACGAATAGGCCTGGGCGTAGCCGATATCGGTCGCCAGCCTCAGGGTCTCGGCGAAATCGTCGTCGCGCTCGCCCGGAAAGCCAACGATGAAATCGGAAGACAGGGCGAGGTCCGGTCGCGCCGTGCGCAGCCGCTCGACCACGCGGCGATAGTCCGCCGCGCCGTGCCGCCGGTTCATGGCCTCGAGGATGCGGTCGGATCCCGACTGAACCGGGAGGTGCAGGAAGGGCATGAGACCCGGCAGCTCGGCATGGGCGCCGATCAGCTCGTCGTCCATGTCGAGCGGGTGCGAGGTCGTATAGCGCAGGCGGGCAAGACCCGGGATCTCCGCGAGCCGGCGCAGCAGCCGGCCGAGACCCCAATGGGAGGCGCCGCCGGCCGCGCCGGAGGGCGCGGCCCCGCGATAGGCGTTGACGTTCTGTCCGAGCAGGGTGAGCTCGACCGCGCCCCGCGCAACCAGCCGCTCGGCCTCGGCCACCAGCTCGGCCACCGGCCGCGAGTACTCGGCGCCGCGCGTATAGGGCACGACGCAGAAGCTGCAGAACTTGTCGCAGCCCTCCTGGACAGAGAGATAGGCAGAGGGGCCGGGCGCGGCGCCCTCCTCGGGCAGGTGGTCGAACTTGGATTCGACCGGGAAATCGAGATCGAGCAGCCCCTCAGAGGGCCGGTCGCGCTGCAGCCGGGCGAGCAGTTCGGGCAGCCGGTGGTAGCTCTGCGGCCCGACCACCAGGTCGACCTGGGGCGACCGGCGCAGCATCTCGGCGCCTTCGGCCTGAGCCACGCAGCCCGCGACGGCGACGGTCATGCGGCCGCCCTCGGCGGCGCGCGCCTGCTTCAGCGCCTTCAACCGGCCGAGTTCGGAATAGACCTTCTCGGCCGCCTTCTCCCGGATGTGGCAGGTGTTGAGGATGACCATGTCGGCACCCTCCGGCCGGTCCGCCGGCTCGAAACCCAGCGGCGCCAGCAGATCCGCCATACGACCGGAGTCATAGACGTTCATCTGGCAGCCGTAGGTCTTGATGAAGAGCTTCTTAGCCAAGTCGGGCGCTCACCCGTCGCCGCGCGACGCCACGCGCCGGCCCGAGGGGATCGGCGGGACTGCGGCCTCCGGGCCGCAAGCTGACTGCGTGTACAGATCGCTCATGCTCGATCACTTGGTTTAACAGGCTATCAATTTCCAGTCGCCCTCACCATGCCCGCGGGAGGTCAGGCCCCCGCCGAGGTTCGCTGTCGCTGCCGCCGGCCAGCCAGGGCCGCGGCCACGCCCCGCGCCACCGCCTCGTAGCAGTGGCGGGCGATGGCGCGCCGGTCGGTGAACTGTTCCATGGTGACGACCTCGTGGAACTCGACCACCACGGTCACCCGTCCGAGGCCGAGCGCACGCCAGAGGTGCGGCGCCATTGCCATATCGCCATACCAGGCGAAACAGGGCCGTAAATAGCGTCCGAGGGGCATGCCGTCCAGCCGCGTGTAGGCGATCGAGACGGGCTGGACCGGAACTGGACGGCCGTCCGCGTCGCGCCCGGCGGCGACCGACAGGAGGGCGCTCTTGAAGGGGCGGACCGTCGTTCCGTCGCCCGAGGTGCCCTCGGCGAAAAGGATCAGCCGGTCGCCGGCGGCGAGGCGCTCGGCCATGGCGTCGCGCTCGTGACTGGCGCGGGACGCGCGCCGGGCCACGAAGACCGTGCGCTGCAGCTTCGCCAGCCAGCCGAACAGCGGCCAGTCGGCGACCTCCGCCTTGGCGACGAAGGAGCCCGGGATCAGGGAGCCGAGAACCTCGATGTCGAAATAGGACACGTGATTCGCGACGAACAGCACCGGGCCATCGCCCTTCGCCATGCGGCCGCGCACCTCGACATCGATGCCGAGGATCCGACAGGTCAGGCGGTGATACCACAGGGGCAGCGCGACCCGAAGCCGGCTCCGGGTCAGGACAGCGACGATCTGGACCGGCATCAGGGCGCCGGTGACGGCCAGGTAGGCGCCCAGACGCAGCAAGGCGCGCACCGGGCTGCCGATGTCGGTCCCGATGGCCGCGGCAGCCGGGCTGCGGGCGCGTCGCGACAGGGCCTGAAAACGCCCGCCGGGCGCGTTACTCGGCGCCGCTGCGTCCCGTGTCATCGCGGCGGTAGTGCTTGTAATAGCGCTCGGTCACAAGGTCGGTCTTGACCACAACGCAGACGTCGGTCGTTCCGAACTGGGGGTCGATGACCGCGCCGTCGCCCACGAATCCGCCCAGACGCAGATAGCCCTTGATAAGAGGCGGCAGCGCCTGGCGGGCGGCGGCGGCGTCGATGCGCTCAGCCGGCAGGCGGTTCATGTCGACGTAGCGCCTCTTGACCGCCCGCGCCCGCAGTCCCGGGGGCGCCAGGTGATAGTGATAGAGGTACGACAGCGGCAGAGCCAGCCGGTCCGGATCGACGCCGGGAATGCTGGCGCAGCCGAACAGCAGATCGATCTCGTAGTGGAAAACATACTCGGCGATGCCGCGCCAAAGGAGGCTCATGGTCGCGCCGGTCCGATAGGCCCGATCGACGCAGGACCGGCCGCACTCCAGAATCTCGCCCGGATAGGACAGGATCGGACCGATGTCGTACTCGTCTATGCTGTAGAACTGGCCGCGCCGGGCCGCCGCCTCGCGCCGCATGAGACGATAGGTGCCAACGACCGCGTCCGGGCCGTGGCCTCGGTCGGTGTCGAGCACGATCAAGTGGTCGCAGAAGGCGTCGAAGGTGTCGAAATCGCGCCGCAGCCGCGCCATCTCCTGCGTGCTTTCGGCCGCCATCTCCTCGTAGAAAATGCGATAGCGCAGGGCCTGCGCGGCGGCGATCTCGGCCTCGGTCTCGGCCAGCCGAATGTGAAGATTGCGCGCGACCGCGTCGACCGGCCGGTGATCTGTGTCGTGAGCTAGGGCCATCCGCCTTTCCAGTGGCTCGATCGGGCCGCGCCGCGGGCGCCGGGCCCGATCAGGCGTCGGAGGTCCGCCGGTCGCCGCGCCGGACGGCATAGAGTTCGAGTCGATGGTCGACCAGATCGTAGCCGAGCCGCGTTGCGATCGCGTGCTTGACCGCCTCGAGCTCCGCGTTGTGGAACTCCAGCACCTCCCCGCTATTCACGTCGATCAGGTGGTCGTGGTGCTCCTCGCCCGCCTCCTCGTAGCGGGCACGACCGTCGCGGAAATCGTGGCGCTCCAGAATCGCCGCCTCCTCGAACAGTTTGACCGTTCGGTAGACGGTCGCCAGCGAAATGCGCGGGTCGATCGCCGTCGCTCGCTGGTAGACCTGCTCAACGTCCGGATGATCGGTGGCCTGCGAGAGCACGCGCGCGATGATGCGCCGCTGCTCGGTCATCTTCAGCCCCTTTTCGAGGCACAGCCGCTCCAGGCGGTCCGACATCGTGGCACCGCGATCCGTTGCGTGACGACCGATCATTATACTGGAAAAAGGCGCCCGCGCCTATCACCGACCGCGGCGGCCTCAACTCCCGCGCCGGCGCGCCTTGGTCCCGAGGCCGATCTGCTTTGCCAGCTTGCTGCGCTGCTTGGCATAGTTCGGCGCGACCATCGGATAGTCGGGCGGCAAGCCCCAGCGCTCGCGATACTCCTCCGGCGTCAGGTTGTAGGCGGTCTTCAGATGCCGCTTGAGCATTTTCAGCTTCTTGCCGTCTTCCAGACAAATGATGTAATCGGGCGTGACCGATTTCTTGATCGGGACTGCCGGAGTCGGCTTCTCGGTCTCGCGCTCCTCGGCCGCGCCGACATTGGACAGAGTATCGTAGACCTCGCGAATAATCTGCGGCAGGTCGTTTACCGAGACCGTGTTGTTCGACACGTGCGCGGCGACGATGTTGGTCGTCAGCGACAGGAGATCGCTGGCTTTGGATTCTTCAGGCATGGAGTTTTTAAACCTCATCTGACGGACCCGCCCTATATAGAAAGTGGCTCAATAGAAATCAATAGTAACGCCAGGGAATATTTACTCAAAACATGGACAGCGGTCTCGTGTCAATATTTGGGGAAGGAACGCCGGCGCCGGCTCAAGGCCGGGCGCAACCGGGACGTGCCGCCGCGCCTCAGCCGCCATCGAGCGGCTGCGTCCGCGCCGCCAGCCGGCGGGACAGGAGCAGCGCGTCGGCCGCCCCGCCGGCACGGCGGTAGTAGGCCGGCCGCCGCCCGTCGACGACAAAGCCAATGGCCCGGTAGAATCCCTGGGCGCCTTCATTATCGGCGGCGACTTCGAGGATCACCCGATGCCGGCCGGCAGCCTCGGCGCGGGCGACCAGCTCCAGAAACAGCGCCCGCGCGATCCCGCGGCGGCGCAGCGACGGCACCACGCCGAGCGACAGCACCTCGCAGTCATCCGGCAGCCAGCGCGCCATCAGATAGCCGGCCGGCTTCCGCTCCAGCTCGGCAAGCAGGGCGAACCCCCCCGGCAAGGCGAGCAATTCGGCGATCGCCGACGCGCTCCAGGGCGGCTCATCCTGGGCCGCAGCCGGCGCGAAGCAGAGCTCCTGCAGGCCGGCCAGCAGACCGACGTCGAGTGGCCCGGCCTCGACCACTTTCGGCGCAGCGCTCGTGGTGGTCACGGAACCGCCAGGCGCGGGCGCGGCCGAGTGACGTCCGGCGGCCGCAGATAGAGCGCTGCCGGCAGGTCGTCTCCGGGTGGCGGCAGCGGCCGGCGCGCCGCGCAGCGCGCCACCGCGACCGCGTCCACGGCCTCCACAGGCGCGCGCGCAAGCACCCGGCCCGCGGCGCGCAGGGCCGGCTCGGCCTGACCGACCGCGTCGCCGGCAATCAGCAGGGGCCCCTCGGGCAGGGCCGCGCTCAACTGCTCCGGACGCAGAGCGCGCGGCGCATCCAGAGGACGGCGGCCGCAGAAGGCCTGGACGTAGAGATCGGCGCGCTTGGCGTCGAGCAGCACCACCAGGCTGTGCCCGGCGAATTCCGCCGGTGGAAGCGCCGCCTCCACCGCGGCGGCGACCGCCTCGAAGCAGGTGACGCCGACCAGCGGCAGGTTGCGCGCCAAGGCGAGCCCGCGGGCCGCCGCCAGACCGATCCGCACCCCGGTGAAGGCGCCGGGGCCGCGGGTGACCGCCAGCCCGTCGAGGTCGGCAAAGTCCACGCGCGCCTCGTCCATGACCTCCCGCACCATGGGCAGGAGCCGTTCCGACTGGCCCCGGCTCATGGGCTCGAAGCGACGGCCCAGCACCTCGGCGCCCCGACAGACCGCGACCGAACAGGCGCGGCCGGCGGCGTCGAGCGCGAGCAGGGTCGGCGGCCCGGTCATGGCTGGCAACGGATGGGAGCGACGGTCACAGGATCAGGCAAGCCTCCTCGAAGGCGAGGCGCGGGGCGCGCGGGCGCAGACCGGCCGGGTCGCCGATGCCGAGATTGCACAGGAAGTTCGAGCGGATGGTGCTGTCGGGGAAGAACTCGGCGTCGACCTTTGCCCTGTCGAAGCCGGACATGGGGCCGCAATCGAGGCCCAGCGCCCGTGCCGCCAGGATCATGTAGGCGCCCTGCAGGCTGCCGTTGCGGAACGCGGTCTCCTGGATCAGCTCGTCCTTGCCGACGAACCAACTGCGCGCATCGGTGTGGGGAAAGAGCTGCGGCAGCTTGTCGTGGAAGGCGAGATCGTAGGCCACGATGGCGGTCACCGGCGCCGCCATCGTCTTTTCGACGTTGCCTTCGGCGAGCGCCGGCTTGAGCCGCGCCTTGGCCTCGGGCGTGCGCACGAAGATCAGCCGCATCGGGCTGCAGTTGGCGCTGGTCGGCGCCATCTTGCACAGATCATAGAGAGCTTCGAGCAGAACGTCGCTGACCGGTTCATCGCGCCAGCGATTGTGCGTGCGGGCGGACCGGAACAGCAGATCGAGCCCCTCGTCGTTCAGAATGCGCTGCACGATTCGATACCTCCTTGCCCGGTGCGTCGTCGCTCGGCCCGCTAGATGCCAGCAGCCCATCCCTGGCGCAACCCACCCGGGACGCGCACGGCCGGACTC
>CAZDBC010000132.1:0-398 GCA_964503295.1 uncultured Kiloniellaceae bacterium
TAGCATTTTCAAAAGCAAGGGTTGAGAGTGCTTTTGAACTGTACTGGAAACCTATTTTGGTTAGTTTGTCTCAGCTAATCGGGAGTTTGTTGCTAGTATTGGGGATCGGATCCTGGCCTTCGACACCGGTCCCGGCAACGCCCTGATCGACGACTGGATGCTGGAGCGGGGGGATGGCGCGACCATGGACAGCGGCGGCGCCCTGGCACGCGCCGGCCGGGTTGACCGGGAACGGCTCGCGCGGCTGCTTGACAATCCCTATTTCGCCCGGCCGGTCCCGAAATCACTTGATCGCGACGCCTTCGACGTGGCCGCCGTCGATTACTTGGTCAAGCCGATCGCGCAGAAGCGGCTGCACGAGGCGATCGATCGAGTGAAAAAGCGGGGGGAGCCAAACC
>CAZDBC010000132.1:408-8135 GCA_964503295.1 uncultured Kiloniellaceae bacterium
CCGATCTCTCGCCGGCCGACGGGGCGGCGACGCTGACGGCCTTTACCGTCGAAGCTGTTGCGCGCGCGCGCGAACATATGCCGCGGTCGCCACGCCGCTGGCTGGTCACTGGAGGCGGCCGCCACAATCTCTGGTTGATGGAATCGCTTGCAACGGCACTTGGCGTCCGGGTCGAACCCGTCGAGGCGGTGGGCTGGAACGGGGACGCCCTCGAGGCCGAGGCCTTTGCCTACCTCGCCGTCCGGTCGCTCGACGGTCTGCCGCTGTCGCTGCCGGGGACCACCGGCGTGCCGAGACCGATGACCGGGGGACGTCTCGCCCCCCGGCCCCGGGCCGCCTGAGCCGCTTCGGCGGCGGTCAGCCAGCTGCCTGGGCGCGGGCAGGGGCGAGTTGGGCCTCGAGATAGTCGTCGAGTTCCGCGTTCAACTCGTCCATTCGGTCGTGAAAGAAGTGGTTGGCGCCGGGAATGACGCGGTAGTCGATCGAGATACCCCGCTGATGGGACAGCTTGCCGACCAGCTTGGCCACCGCGGCCTCGGGAACCACCTCGTCCTGGTCGCCTTGGATGATCAGACCGGACGAAGGGCAGGGCGCCAGGAAGCTGAAATCGAACAGGTTCGCAGGCGGCGCGACCGAGACGAAGCCATTGATCTCCGGCCGGCGCATCAACAGCTGCATGCCGATCCAGGCGCCGAACGAAAAGCCGGCGATCCAGCAACTGTGAGCATTCTGGTTGAAAGCCTGCAGCCAGTCGAGGGCGGCAGCCGCATCCGACAGTTCGCCCTCGCCCCGGTCGAACGTCCCCTGAGAGCGCCCCACGCCGCGGAAGTTGAAGCGCAGCACCGAGAAACCCTGGCGGGCAAAGGCATGGTACAGGGCGTAGACGACCTTGTTGTTCATGGTTCCGCCGTGCTGCGGATGGGGATGCAGCATAAGGGCGATGGGCGCGTCGGGGGCGCTGCCGTGCTGATAGCGGCCCTCGAGCCGCCCGTCGGGACCGTTTATGATGACGTCGGGCATGGCAGCAGAATCCTCCTGCGCGCTGTGGCCGCTTAGGGCGTCGCCGTGCCGCCCGGCGCGGAACGCGGCACCTCGCCCGTCGGCCTTATTCTTGACCAGATTAGTCGGGCAAATTATATAAACCCTAAGCCTATGTAGGTTCCTTCACCCTAAGTTTTAAGGGGTTTTGGCCCGACATCGGCCAGAGATCATAGCACAGGGGCCGCAAGCATGTTCAAGTCTCTGAGGGCAGAGATCGACGCGACAATGAAGCGTGATCCCGCCGCCCGCTCGGCGCTGGAGGTGGTGCTGTGCTATCCGGGTTTCCAGGCGGTCCTGTTCTACCGGGCGGCGCATTTTCTGTGGAACAGGCGCTGGCGCCTCGCCGCCCGCTGGGTGTCCCAGCTCGCCCGGACGCTTACCGGCATCGAGATCCATCCCGGGGCGCGGATCGGCCGCCGCTTCTTCATCGATCACGGGATGGGTGTGGTCATCGGCGAGACCAGCGAGATCGGCGACGACGTGACGCTCTATCACGACGTGACCCTGGGCGGCGTCGCACCGAGCGTCGACAGCGACAGCCAGCGCGGTCACAAGCGCCATCCGACCCTGGAAGACGGCGTCATCGTCGGTTCGGGCGCACAGATCCTCGGCCCCATCACGGTTCATCGCTGCGCGCGCGTCGGCGCCAACGCGGTGGTCACGAAGGACGTGCCGGCCAATACCACGGTGGTGGGCATTCCGGCGCGTGCAGTGACCGGCAAGGAGCAAGCCAAGGCCCAGGACAGCCGCGAGCAGCCCCGCTTTGTCGCCTACGGCACGCCGGTCGGCGACATGCCGGATCCGGTGGCCAAGGCCATGGAGGGCCTGCTCGACGAGGTGCAGTCCCTGCGCGCACGGGTCGCCGAGCTTGAACGCGGGGCATCCGGCTTGAATTCGCGGGCGCAAACGGCGCCGTCCAAGCCGGAACCCGAGCAGGTTATCGAAAAGCTCGCCCGCCAGCCGGCGTCGGCCGCCGGCGAGCGCTGATGGTGCAGCCGCATAAATTGCGGCCGAACCGACAAGGGAGGCAAGCGTGAAGCTGAGCACAAAGGGACGCTACGCTGTCATGGCGATGGTCGATCTTGCCGGCAGCGGCTCCGAGAAGCCCGTTTCGCTGGCCGATATAGCCGAACGCCAGGAGATCTCGCTGTCCTACCTCGAACAGCTCTTTGCGCGGCTGCGACGCAGCGGTCTGGTCCGCTCCGTGCGCGGCCCGGGGGGCGGTTACCTGCTCGCCCGCCGCCCGGACGCCACAAGGATCTCCGATATCGTGCTTGCGGTCGACGAGCCGCTGCACGCCACGCGTTGCCGCCCCGGTTCGGCAAAGGGCTGCCGCAGCGACCACAGCCGATGTGCGACCCATGACCTCTGGGAGGAGCTGGGCAACCAGATCTACCTCTTTCTCAGCTCGGTAACCCTCGACGACGTGGTCGAGCGCCGCGTCCTCGGGACCAGCGGACTGGCCCGCCCGCCCAAGAAGGCGACGGTAGCGGCCGAATGAACCTCGACCGGCCCCGGAGTGCAGCGTGACGGACAGCCCCGTCTACCTTGACCACAATGCGACCTCGCCGATCCGGCCGGAGGCGGCGGCAGCCGTGACCGCCGCCCTGCGCGTGACCGGCAATCCCTCTTCCGTGCACGGTTTCGGCCGCGCCGCCCGTCGCCTGATCGAGGAGGCGCGCGAGCAGGTCGCGGCGCTTGTCGGCGCACGGCCGGATCAGGTGGTGTTCACGTCCGGCGGGACCGAGGCCAACAATCTTGCGCTGCGCGGCTGCGGCAGACGGAACATCCTGGTCTCGGCCGGCGAGCATCCTTCGGTTCTTCACGCTTGCGAGTACGCGCGCACGGCTGCGCTGGAGTCCAACGGCGTCGTGCGACTGGATATGCTGAGGGAGCTGCTGCTTGCGGGCGACGGGCCAGCGCTCGTCTCGGTCATGCACGCCAACAATGAAACCGGCGTCATCCAGCCGGTCGAAGAGGTTGTGGCGCTGGCCCGGTCGTGCGACGCGCTGGTGCACTGCGATGCTGTGCAGGCGGCGGGCAAACTGCCGCTTTCCTTCGCCGAACTCGATGTCGACCTCATGTCGCTCTCGGCCCACAAGATCGGCGGGCCGCAGGGAGTCGGCGCTTTGATCGTCGGCGACCGTGCCGAGCTGGATCCGGTCAGCCGCGGCGGCGGGCAGGAGCGCCGCCGGCGGGCCGGAACCGAGAACGTGGCAGCCATCGCCGGCTTCGGCGCCGCGGCGCGCGTGGTCCGGGACGGCCCCTCGGGCATGGGCGAGTTGGCCGAGTTGCGCGACGCCCTCGAAGCAGGCCTGGCCTCGCTGGAACCGGCGGTGGAGGTTTTCGGTGCCGGCGCAATGCGCCTGCCGAACACCAGCTGTATTGCCCTACCCGACAGCCGGGCCGAGACCCTCGTCATGGCCCTTGATCTGGACGGTATCGCGGTCGGCGCGGGGGCGGCCTGCTCGTCGGGCAAGGTCGAGCCTTCGCATGTTCTGACGGCTATGGGCGTTTTGTCCGAGCAGGCGGCTGCGGCCATACGGATCAGCCTGGGCTGGACCAGCACGCGCGGCGACGTCGAGCGGCTGTTGGACGCGCTCGAGCGGACCTTGCGTCGCCGGGGCGCAGCCAGGATGTCCGCGGCGTGAGGCACGGATGGAAGCCTTGACCGAGATGACGAAAGCCGCCGGTTCGACGTCCAGGGAAGCGGCCGCGCGCGGCCGCAATGAGGGCCTGCGCCCCGTCTACCTCGACCACCAGGCAACCACGCCGACCGATCCGCGCGTGGTCGAAGCCATGCTTCCGTTCTTTACCGAGCATTTCGGTAACCCTCATTCCGTGCACCACGCCTACGGCTGGGAGGCCGAAGAGGCGGTGGAACGGGCGCGTGCCGAGATCGCCGGCCTGATCGGTGCCGAACCGCGCGAGATCGTCTTCACGTCGGGCGCGACCGAGTCGAACAATCTGGCGATCAAGGGTGCCGGTCGCTTCTGGGCGGGGCGCAAGTCCCACGTCATCACCTGTGCAACCGAACACAAATGCGTGCTCGAATCCTGCCGCCGGCTGGAGCGCGAGGGCTTTCGGCTGACCGTGCTGCCGGTCGGGTCCGACGGCCTGATCGACCTGGACCGTCTCGCCGAGGCCCTCGACGAGGAGACTTCGCTGGTTTCGATCATGGCGGTCAACAACGAGATCGGCGTGATCCAGCCGCTTGCCGAGATCGGCGCCCTGTGCCGGGCGAAGGGCGCCTACTTTCACTGCGATGCGGCGCAAGCGGCCGGCAAGCTGCCGATTGACGTGCGTGCCATGAACATCGACTTGCTCAGTGTATCGGGCCACAAGATGTACGGACCCAAGGGCATCGGGGCGCTCTTCGTGCGTCGCCGGCCGCGGGTCAGGCTGGAGCCTCTGATGGATGGCGGCGGGCAGGAACGCGGCCTGCGTTCCGGTACGCTGCCACCGGCACTTTGCGTCGGGCTGGGCAGGGCCTGCGTCATCGCCGGCGAGGAGATGACGGCGGAGTGCGAGCGCCTCCGCGCTCTCTGGCGGCGTCTGCTCGAGGGGCTCCAGCGACGGGTGCCCGGCGTCTTTCTCAACGGCGACCCGGTCAACCGCCACCCCGGCAATCTCAATATCGGTATCGAGGGCATCGCGGCGGAAGCCCTGGTGCGGGCCACGCCGCAAATCGCGATTTCAACCGGTTCCGCCTGCAGTTCGGCCGCAGTCGAGCCGTCCTATGTGTTACGGGCGCTCGGCCTCGACGATGAGCGCGCCGGAGCCTCGATCCGGATCGGCCTCGGCCGCGGCACCTCCGAGGCGGACGTCGACCTGGCGGTCGAAGCGCTTGCCGCGGGCGTGTCCCGGTTGCGTGCCGCCGCATGACGAGAAGGTGACGGATGGCGGCTTGTCCTTGTCGTCCCGCCGTGCTTACTGCGCGCGTTTCCGCGGAGCAATCGGGCGTCGGGCGACGACGGCCGGGAATCTCAAGACGCTTGTCAGAAAGGGAGACGGCATCGTGCCGAAGATGATCTTTGTCGAACGGGATGGAACCAGGCATGAGGTCGACGCGCCGGTCGGCCTGTCAGTGCTGGAAATCGCCCGCCGCAACGACATCGACATCGAAGGCGCCTGCGAGGGATCGCTCGCCTGCGCCACCTGCCACGTCATCGTGGACCCGGAATGGTACGACAAGCTCGAGGATGCCAAGGAGGACGAGGAAGACATGCTCGACCTCGCTTTCGGCCTTACCGAGACGTCACGTCTGGGCTGCCAGCTCATCATCACCGAAGAGCTGGACGGACTGACCGTCACGCTGCCGGGCTGACAGCGAAGTGGCACGCGACGGCAACAGTCTGATCCCGCCGGGCAGCCTGCTCGCCCGCCTGTGCGAGGCCAACGCGGCTGACTGGACCGACTACGTCGGGCACGAGTTTGTCCGGCGGTTGGGCGATGGGACTTTGCCCGAACCCTGCTTTCGGCACTATCTGGCGCAGGACTATCTTTTTCTGCTCAACTTCAGTCGCGCCTATGGGCTCGCCGTCTTCAAGAGCGACGACATTGCCGACATGCGCGCGGCGGCCGCGACGGTCGATGCGCTGCTCAATAAGGAAATCGCGCTCCATGTCGAGTTCTGCGCCGGCTGGGGCCTCGATGAGGCCGACATGGCCGCGGTCGCCGAAGAACCGGCCAACATGGCCTACACCCGCTTTGTCCTGGAGCGAGGGCTGGCCGGCGACCTGCTCGATCTGCTGGTCGCGCTGGCGCCCTGCGTGGTCGGCTACGGCGTCATCGGAAAGCGTTTGATGGCCGAGGCCGCCGTTTCCCTGGCAGACAATCCCTACCGGGCCTGGATCGAGCTCTACGCCGGCGAGGACTACCAGACGGTTGCGCGCGGCGCCGTCGAGCAGCTCGAGCGGGTCGCCGCCCGGCGCATCGGGCCCGAACCGGCGGCATCCGGCCGCTGGCCGGACCTCTGCAGAACTTTCGGCGCGGCCACCCGCCTCGAGGTCGGCTTCTGGGACATGGGCCTCAGTCCGCCGCGCTGACTCGCCCGGCCGTCACTCCGCGGTCGCCTCGGCGGCGATGCTGGCGAAGATGGCGTCGAGTTCATTTGCCAGCTCGTCGAGAGCCGCTCCGCCGTCGTCGTAGGGGGCAAAGACCGTCGAGGGCTCGACATAGCTGAGCGTCGCCGTGCCGTTGTCATTTTCGGTGATGTAGAAGCGTAAGGGCGCCTCGATGCCGGCGGCAAGGCTCGCCTCCAGCATGCGCACGGCGAAATCCGGACGATAGACGCCCACGACCATATTGCCGGGAATTGTCTTGTCGAGCACCTTGGCCGCGCCGACGGTGGCCGAGGCGCGCGTCACCAGCCCCATCTTGTTGGCCTTGACGGCTGCGTCGAGGCTTTCAATCAGTTCCTGGTAGCTCTTGGAGGTCTGGATGACCCGCCAGCCCGGCAACTCCGGCCGTTGCAGGTCCGCCCAGCCGGATCCGGCCGGCAGGAGCAGTGTCAGGCAAAGAAGAGCGCGGTAAACGAAGGACTTGGTCACGGTGGAATCTCCTGCCTCGGGTGGCTAGCGTACCGGCCGACGCGAGGGTCAAGACAACGCCGGCAGACACGACTGCGGACGGCATCCTAACGGAGGAGGCGGAACTGTCGGATAACATCGCCGTGAGTCGAGCGGACGCCGCCACGCGGGCGGCCGGCGACCGCCTTCCGCCGCCGGCACAATACCGCCTTCTGCACGGTGTTCTGGGCGACCTTGTGCTGCGGTCCTGGTTCGATGCCGTCGCCCTGCGGGTGGTCGCGCACTGGATCTTCCCGCTTGCGCGGGGCTGGGCCGCGGCCTGCGACGGCGAACCCGGACCGGGGGAGTTCGCGGCGGCGGTGGGGATCGAAGCGGGCACGGCACGGCGTTTCGAGGCCGCGATCCGGGCGATCCAAGCGAAGGCCGCCGCTTACAGGGAAGCCGCGCGCCGATGGGAACAGGGGTTCTTCGGGACCGCCGAGGTGCCGGTCGAGCGGCTTCTGCGGCTCGAGCTTGCCCGTCAGGAGGCGGCGCAGGCGCATGTCTCGAGCAGGCTCCGTCTCCTGCCGCTGCGCCGGCGCATGCCGGCGGTGCGCTGGGAGCCGCCCTCGGCCGGCGAAGTCGTCGCCCGCCACGGCGCGCGCCTGCGCGGTGTGGCCTTTCCCGGCCCCGAGCCGGTCGCGGTCGAGAGTTCGCGGCGGGTTCCGGGTGCCTACGGGTCCGAGTGCTGGCTGCGCTTCGTCTCGCCCCGCCTCGGCGACCGCGCGTGGGCGCGGCTCTTCGAGCCGGACGGCGCGCGCGACCCTGCGACCGTCATCTTTCTCCATGGCATCGGCATGGAGCCCGAACTCTGGCGCGACCTCGCCGATCCGGTGGTCGGCACGCTGGCGCGGCGGGGCATCCGGGTGCTGCGCCCGGAAGGGCCGTGGCACGGTCGGCGCCAGCTGCCCGGCTGGTCCGGCGGCGAGCCGGCCCTGGGGCGCGCGCCGCTCGGTTTCCTCGACCTGTTCGAGGCCTGGGTTTGCGAGGTCGCCGTTCTGATCGACTGGGCGCGCCGCACCTCGTCGGGGCCGGTCGCGGTCGGCGGGGTCAGTCTCGGTGCCCTGACCAGCCAGTTGGTCGCCACCGCGGCGCGCGACTGGCCGGCCCGTCTGC
>CAZDBC010000133.1:0-5298 GCA_964503295.1 uncultured Kiloniellaceae bacterium
AGACCGCCGTTGCGCGCGCGCTCGAGCAGCCGCGCCAGACTCCGCTCCAGCGGGCGCGCCACACCCACGTCGGCGGCGATCATGTTGGTCATGCCGCGCGGCAGGATGGCGAGCGGCGGCGCCTGTTCGAAGGGCCGGCCCTCGAACAGTTCGGTCAGCACGCCCTGCACCGTCCCGTCGCCGCCGCTGACCGCCAGCAGGCCGACCTCGCGGCGCGCCAGGTCGCGCAGCGTCTCGGGCAGCTCGGCCATGTCCTCGATGCGCCGGTAGAGCACGTCGCTCTCGCCGGCCAGCGCGCGCTCGGCCGAACTCGTGCCCTTCTTGTTCTGCTGGCTGTTGGGGTTGCTGACGACGCCGATCTTGATCATTCGGGGACTGCCGGATAGCGGCCGGTGGTCGCGCCGGCGGAAGGCGGGAAAGCGTCCCTTGTCTCCGTGCGGCGCCGATAGGTAGCATGCCGGCCCATGGCGAAAAAGCCCGCAGTCCCCCGGTCGCGGCCGTCCCTGCTGGCGGCCGTCTGCCTGCTCGCGACGGCGCTCGCGGCGTCCCTGCTGGTGCGCGAGGCGGTGGCCGACTCGGCCGCGGCCGCGCTTCCGCTCCTCGATGCCGAGGACCTGCTTCACCAGGAAGCCTGCTGGCGCTCGCCGCGCGCGGTCCGGGTCGAGGTCGTGGGCGTGCGCAGCGATCGCGGCGCAATCGTCGCCAAGCTGTTCGACGACGATCCCGAGACCTTCTTGAAGCGCGACGGCGGTGTCGATTCGGCAAAGGTCTCGGCCTCCGAAGGACGTACGGAACTCTGCCTGATAGCGCCGCGGGCCGGCCACTATGCCGTCGCCCTGTTTCACGACGAGAACGGCGACAGGCGCTTCAACAGGAACTTCCTCGACATTCCCGAAGAAGGCTACGGCTTCTCGCGCAATCCGGGCTTTCTCATGCGCGCGCCCGCGTACGGGGAGATTGCCGTGGAGCTGGGCGAGGAGCGGACCGACCTGGAGGTCGAGCTGCTCTACCTCGTCGAATAGTCAGGCGCTGCGCGGCAACGCCAGGCTGCGGGCTCCGGCCTCGAAGAAGGTCGCGCCCGCTGCGTCGTAGCGCCGCGCGCGGACCGTGACGTCCCAGCCGTCGTTCCGGCTGGCGATCTCGTAAAGATGATAGTGGCTGCCCGGGGTGCGGCCGTGCGGGACGGCCGAGCCAGAGGGCACGCCGAGCGCGGCGACCGGCCCCGCCGCCGAGTCGAGCCAGGCGCTGTCGGCCAGATGGGTATGGCCGTGCAGGACCAGCTCCGCGCCGCGCCGGGCGATGACAGCGCGCAGCGCGCCGGCGTCGTCCAGCGCCTTGCGCCAGAAGCTGCGCGGCGCCAGCGGCGGGTGATGCAGCATGACCACCCTGCAGAGGCCCTCGGCTCCGGTCGCGGCGAGCAGCCGCTCGAGCGCGGCGAGCTGGGCCCCACCAAGCCGGCCGCTCGCCTTGAGCGGCGGTGTGGGATGGGCGCTCGACAGTCCGATCAGCGCGAGCGGGCCGCGCCGGCGCACGAAGGGAAAGGTGGTCCCGTCGGCGGCGGCGGGCGTATCGCCCATGTAGTCGCGCCACAGGCCGAGCGAATGCGCCCAGGGCACGGCGACGTAGGCGTCGTGGTTGCCCGGCACCACGGAGATCCAGTTGGCCGCGCCGAGCCGCTCCAGCCAGGCCGCGGCCTGAACGAACTCGCCGGGCAGGCTGATGTTGACCAGGTCGCCGGTGATGGCGACGTGGTCGGGACGGCGCGTCTGCAGGTCGCGCCAGAGCGCGTCCAGGATCTCGACGCGGTGGACGCGCCCGCGCTTGCGCCGCCAGGAGAGGTAGCCGAGCGCCCGCTTGTTGAGCAGCAGCGGCAGGGTCGGCCGCGGCAGCGGCGCGATGTGCAGGTCGGAAAGGTGGGCCAGGGTGAAGGTCTCGGCCGTCATGAGCGGACCTCGCCCCCCCGAGCCGGCGCCGGCCCGGGGGCGCGGGCGCGCAAGAGACGCTCGGCCAGCGCGAAATCGGCCGGGCTGTCGACGTCGATCGCGGCCTCGGCGAACGGCAGGACGACGGCCTCGGCGCGCAGTTCCAGGCCGGCGGAGGCGCGGGCGAACGCCTGCGCCAGGGTCAGCCGGCCGGTCAGATAGAGCAGCAGCGAGCCGGTCCCGAAGGCGCGCATGATGCGCCACGGCCGCTTGCGCTCGGCCTCCACCCGGCGCCAGAAGCGCACCGCCTCCAGGCCGCGCGGCGTCATGACCGCGAAGAGATTGCAGCCGCTGTAGCGTTCGTCGCGGAATCGCAGCCAGGTGCGCCGCGGCATCGGGATCCCGCGCGCGGCGAGGCCGGCGCGGATGTCGCCGGCGCCGGCCAGGCCGACCAGGAGGTCGGCGCCGCTGGCCAGGGCCCGGTCGCAAAAGAAGCCGACCATCGCGGGCGTCAGCAGGGGATGGTCGCCGGTCGTGACCAGCATCGGACCGCCGTCGGGCGCGAGCGCGGCCAGTCCCTCGAGCACGCTTAGGCTCGGCGTGGCGGCGCAGGCCAGGGGGCGCAGGCGACCCGCAGCGGCGCGCGCGGCCAGGGCCGGGTCGGCGGCGAGGGCGTTGCAGTCGCGCAGCGACACCGCCATGTCGCCGATTCGCCCGCTCGCCTCGAGCGCGTCGACCACCCAGTCGAGCATGGGTCGTCCGGCGATCGGCGCCAGGCACTTGGCCGGCACGCCGCGCGCCTGCGCGACCGGGTCGGCGGCGCCGCGGTCGGCCGCCAGGATCAGCGCCGCGAAGGGCGCCGGCGGGCTCGTGCCCGCGCTCGGTGTCGCGCTCGGGTCCGCGTTCGGGTCCGTCATGGGATCAGGCCAGGTCGCGCTCGTAGATGCGGTAGGTCTTGTAGGGCCGGGCGCCGAACAGCTCGATCATGCGGCGCATCGGCCGGTTGTCCTCCAGCACCCACGACAGCTCGGCGCGCCGGGCGCCGCGCGCGGCATGGTACTCACGGATCGCGTCGATCACCGAGAGCGCCAGCACCGCCCCGAAGGGCGTTCCGTGGAAGCGCTTGCGCACGCCCATCAGTGCGACCCGCGCGCTTTCGGGACGGCGCAGCTTGATGCGCCACAGCAGCCTGGCCCAGCCGAACGGCAGCAGGCGTCCGTCGAGGTCGGCGATCATGGCGTTGATATCCGGCAGGCTGACGGCCATGGCGACCGGCTCCCCGCTGAGCTCCGCGATGGCAACGAAGCCGGGCCGGACCAACGGCTTCAGGTTGCGGCCGAGGTGCCGGATCTCGGCGTCGGTCATGGGGACGAAACCCCAGTTGTCCGACCAGGCGTCGTTGAAGATGTCGATTATGGCCTCGAGGTCGCGCTCAAAACGGCGGGAGTCGAGGGCGCGCAGGCGCAGGCCGGGATCGCGCTTGGCGTTCTCGACGAAACGGGCGACCGCCGGCAGCTGGCGCCCCATCTCGTAGTCGTAGCAGATGAGATCCATGGCCTTGCCATAGCCCTGCGCCTCCAGCCGCGGCGCGTAGTATGGCGGGGCGTAGCCCATCATGATCGAGGGCCGCGTCCCGAAGCCCTCGACCAGCAGGCCCGATTCGTCGTTGATCGACAGGCTGAAGGGGCCGCGGATGCGGGTCATCCCGCGATCCCTCAGCCAGCCCTCGGCGGTCGCCAGCAGGGCGGCAAAGATCTCCGGGTCGTCGTCGGCCTCGAGGAAGCCGAAATGGCCGGTCCGCTCGCCGTGGTGCTCGAGCGCGAGGCGGTCGACCTGTGCGCTTATCCGGCCGACGTCGCGGCCGTCCCGGCGCGCCAGCCAGAAGGCGGCCTCGGCGTGTTCGAAGTAGGGATTGCGGCGCGGGTCGAGATGGGCGCGCCGTTCAGCGAGAAGCGGCGGCACCCAGTTCGGGTCGTCGCGGTAGATGCTCCAGGGCACGCGCAGGAAGCGCTCGCGCCCCCGTCGGTCGGTCACCGGCTCGATGACGACGGCAGCACTACCGGCCGCCGCATGGGCGTCGGTCCCGGCGGCCGGGCAAGCAGGGGCAACGTCGCTCATCGGGAAGGAGAGTTATCGGGGCCCTCGGGCGGGCGCAAGGCTCTTGCCGTGCCGGCCGGGGCGCCGCGCCGCGTGCTAGGCTCGGCGCGCGGATGTCAGATCTCGACAGCGGGAGGATGAGACGATGTTGCGGTTCGTGACCCTGTTGCTGCTGCTGCAGTTGATCGGCGAGGTGCTGGTGGTGGCGAGCGGCCTGCCGGTGCCCGGCCCGGTTGTCGGCATGGCGCTGCTGTTCGCCGGCCTGGTCGTTCGCGGCGGTCTGCCCGAGGGACTGGAGGCGACCAGCCAGGGCCTGCTCCGGCACCTGTCGCTGCTGTTCGTGCCGGCCGGCGTCGGCGTGGTGCTGCACCTGTCGCTGATCCGCGAGCAGTGGCTGCCGATCGGCGCCGCGCTTCTGCTCGGCACACTGGTCACAATCGCCGCTACTGCCTGGCTGATGGTCGCACTGCAGCGCGGTGGCGGGCGATGAGCGAGCCGATCTTCCGGGTCTGGACCTATCTCGCCACCAATCCGCTGCTCGGGCTGACCGTCACGCTGGTCGCCTATCAGGCCGGCGACTGGCTGTACCGGCGCGCCGGGCTCAACCCGCTGGTCAATCCGGTGCTGATCGCCGTGCTCCTGCTGGTCGGGCTGCTGGTTGCGACCGGCACCGACTACGCGGCCTATTTCGAGGGCGCGCAGTTCGTGCACTTCCTGCTCGGCCCGGCGACCGTGGCCCTTGCGGTGCCGCTTTACCGCAACTTCGTGGCAGTGCGCGAATCGGCGCTGCAGGTCGTCGCTGCGGTGATCGGCGGCTCGCTCTTCGCCGCCGGCAGCGCGGTCGGTATCGGCTGGCTGCTCGGCGCGAGCCGGGACACGCTGCTCTCGCTCGCCCCCAAGTCGACAACCACGCCGGTCGCCATGGGCATCGCCGAGCAGATCGGCGGCCTGCCATCGCTGACCGCCGTGCTGGTCATCCTGACCGGCATTCTGGGCGCGACCTTCGGGAGCTGGACGCTCGATCTCGTGCGGGTCAAGGACTGGCGCGCGCGCGGTTTGGCCATGGGCGTCGCCGCGCACGGCATCGGCACGGCACGGGCACTCAGTGTCAACGAAACCGCCGGCGCCTTCTCGAGCCTCGCGATGGGGCTCAACGCGCTGGCCACCGCGCTGCTGCTCCCGCTGCTCTATCGCCTGCTGTTCTGAACGCCGAGGGCGGGCGCGCATCGTCACCAAAGCGAGACTTGACCGGCCGCGATCCGATCCAGAGACTTGTTGC
>CAZDBC010000133.1:5308-8129 GCA_964503295.1 uncultured Kiloniellaceae bacterium
GTGCAGCACCGTGACGGTCGCCGGCCGCTCGAGTTTGCCGCCGGCGAACCGCGGGGCCCGCGCGGGCGTTCGACGAAAAAGGGGGATCCATGGAGGAAGCAACCGAGCGTCCGCGCCGGGAGCGGCACAGTTTCGTGCGCGAGCTCTTGGCATCCTGCAAGGGCGTCGAGCCGGTCGCCACGGCGGTGGTCGATCCCTGCAGCCGGGACGCCCTGGCCGGTCCGCTCGAGGCCGCCGCCGCCGGCCTGATCGCGCCGATCCTGGTCGGACCCGCGGACGCCATTCACCGCACCGCCGCCGCCGCCGGTCTCGACATCTCGCCCTATCGCCTGGTCGAGGCGGGACACGGGGCCGCCGCCGCACAGCGCGGGGTCGCGCTGGTGCACGCCGGCGAGGCCGAGGCGGTGATGAAGGGCAGCCTGCACAGCGACGAGCTCCTGCACGCGGTCGCCCAGCGCGAGGGCGGCCTGCGCGCCGGCCGGCGCATCAGCCACGTCTTCATCATGGACGTGCCGAGCTATCACAAGCCGCTCTACATCACCGACGCGGCCATCAATATCGCCCCCGGTCTGGAGGACAAGCGCGACATCTGCCAGAACGCCATCGACCTGGCCCAGGCGCTGGGCGTGGCGACGCCCAAGGTCGCCATCCTGTCGGCGGTCGAGACCGTGACGCCCAAGCTGCCCTCGACGATCGACGCGGCCGCCCTGTGCAAGATGGCCGAGCGCGGGGAGATCGTCGGCGCCCTGCTCGACGGCCCGCTCGCCTTCGACAACGCGATCAGCAAGGAGGCGGCGGCGATCAAGAAGATCGACTCGGCTGTCGCCGGTGATCCGGACATCCTGCTGGTGCCCAACATCGAGGCCGGCAACATGCTGGCCAAGCAGCTCGCCTACCTGGCCGATGCCGACACCATCGGCATCGTGCTCGGCGCCAGGGTGCCGGTCATCCTGACCAGCCGGGCGGACAACGTGCTGGCCCGCAAGGCCTCCTGCGCGGTGGCGGCGCGCTTGGCGCAGCGTCGGCGCGCACGCGCCGCACCGCTGGTGGAACAGGCAGCCGGATGACCGAGGCGCTGCTGGTCGTCAACGCCGGCTCCTCCAGCATCAAGCTGGCTCTGTTCGAGGTGCGCGGCCTGGCGCCGCGGCTGCGCGTCAAGGCGCAGATGGCGCGGCTCGGCACCGCGCCGCACTTCACCGCCAAACGAGCCGACGGCCGCCAGATCGAGGACCGCGATTGGTCGCACGAGGACATGCCCGACTTCGAGTCCTGCCTGGACTTCCTGCGCGACTGGGTGGTCGAGCACCTGGAGGACGCGACCCTGGTCGCGATCGGCCACCGGGTGGTGCACGGCGGGCCCAAATACGCCGCGCCGATCCTGGTCGACGATGCGGTGCTGCAAGAGTTGAAAACCTACATTCCCCTGGCGCCGCTGCACCAGCCGCACAACCTGGAACTGATCGAGTTCGCCCGGTCGCGCGACGGCGACCTGCCGCAGGTCGCCTGCTTCGACACCGGCTTTCATGCCGGCCACGCCAAGGTCGAGCAGGCCTTCGCCCTGCCGCGCAAGTACTTCGAGGCCGGGGTGCGGCGTTACGGGTTCCACGGCCTGTCCTACGAATACATCGCCGGACGCCTGCCGCGCATCGCGCCGGAGCTGGCGCGCGGCCGCACCGTGGTCGCCCATCTCGGCAGCGGCGCCAGCATGTGCGCCCTGGAAGCCGGCCACAGCGTCGCCACCACCATGGGCTTCACCGCGCTCGACGGCCTGGTCATGGGCACGCGCTGCGGCGCCATCGACCCGGGCGTTCTGCTCTACCTGCAGGAGGTGCGCGGTATGAGCGCGCAGGAAATCGGCGATCTCTTGCAGCACCGCTCCGGCCTGCTCGGCGTCTCGGGCGTGAGCAGCGACATGCGCGACCTGCTGGCCTGCGACAGCGAGCCCTGCCGCGAGGCGGTCGAGCTTTTCGTGTACCGCGCCTGCCGCGAGTTCGGCGGCTTGGTCGCTTGCCTGGGCGGCATCGATGGCTTGGTATTCACCGCGGGCATCGGCGAGCACGCGCCCGAGGTCCGCGCGCGCATCCTGAAGCGGCTCGCCTGGTACGGCTTCGCGCTGGACGAGGCGGCGAACGAAGCCGGCGGCCCGCGCATCACGCGCGAGGGCAGCCGGCTGTCGGCCTGGGTCCTCCCGACCGACGAGGAACTGATGATCGCGCGCCACAGCATGCGCCTGATCGCAGGCGGGCAGGCCGCCGGACAGGACGGCAGGAGCGCGGCCGGCTGATCGCCGCCCGCCGGCCGGACAGGCGAGCGGCGGGACAGGATCGGCCTCGCGCTATTGCGCCGCCTGTTCGGGTTGCCCGAAGTGGGTGGTCAGGTAGTCGAGGAACAGCTCGCGCTCCTCGCCCTCCAGTTCCGGCATGCCCTGCTCCTCGACCATCCAGTCGAACATTTTGTCCCAGCGCCGGCGCGATAGGCCCTGCTGCTTGACGATGGCCAGCGAATGGCAGGCGCTGCAGAAGTAGCCGACGTCCTCGCGCCCCGGCCCTTCGGGCCAGTCCGAACCGAAGGGGTCGTCATCGGCGGCCGCGGCCGGCAGCGCGCCGGCCGCGCCGAAAAGAACGACCGCCAAGACGGAACCAACGCCTCGCCCCATGCCGTCAGGCCGCCACGGTGACGGCGATGCGGTGCATCGAGTTGTTCAGGTAGCCCTTGGGGTTCCAGTTGATGGCGAAGGGCTGCATGACACCCTGGTCGTCGGTGGCGCGGGCCCAGATCTCGTAGTAGCCCTTCGTCGGGAAGGCGACGCGCGCGCGCCAGC
>CAZDBC010000134.1:0-2273 GCA_964503295.1 uncultured Kiloniellaceae bacterium
GGAACTCCTGCTTGCGGACGAAGAACGGCGAGGCCGAGCAGTTGATGAACAGCTCATCTCGAGCGAGATCGGCTCCTTGGCGATCTTGAGCACCTTGCGCACCTTCTCCAGCGGCATGACCAGGCGCTCGGCCAGCTCCTCGGGCGTCGGCTCGCGGCCGATCTCATGGAGCATCTGGCGGCTGGTGCGCACCAGCTTGTTGATCGTCTCGATCATGTGGACGGGAATGCGGATGGTGCGCGCCTGGTCGGCGATCGAGCGCGTGATCGCCTGGCGGATCCACCAGGTGGCATAGGTCGAGAACTTGTAGCCGCGCCGGTACTCGAACTTGTCGACCGCCTTCATCAGGCCGATGTTGCCCTCCTGGATCAGGTCCAGGAACTGCAGGCCGCGGTTGGTGTACTTCTTGGCGATGGAGATCACCAGGCGCAGGTTGGCCTCGACCATCTCGGTCTTGGCCCTGCTCGCCTCTTTCTCGCCGGTCTGCACCGTCTTGACGATGCGCCGGAATTCGCTCACCGGCAGGTCGGCCTCGGCGGCAACCTCGGCGATCTCCTTGCGGATCGCCTTGATCTCGTCGGCGTGGTTCTCGGCGAAGGACTTCCAGCCCTTGCCGGTCAGGCGCTTGACGCGCGACACCCAGCGCGGGTCGAGCTCGCGCCCGAAGTAGTGCTCGAGGAAGTCCTGCCGGTCGACGCCGCGTTTCTCGGCCAGGCGCAGCAGCTTGCCCTCGTGCGCCACGAGGCGCTTGTTGAGGGCGTAGAGCTGCTCGACGAGCTGCTCGATGCGCGCATTGTTGAAGTGCACCGACTTCATCTGCTCGACCAGCTCGGCCTGCACCTTGGCGTAGCGCTTCTCGGTCGCCGGATCGAGCTTCTCGCCGCGCTGCATCGCGCTCAGGCGCTTGTCCTGCAGCTTGGAGAGCTTCTTGTAGGTCTTGGCGATCTCGTCGAAGGTCTCGAGCACGCTCGGCAGGAGCGCCGCCTCCATGGCGGCGAGCGAGATGTTCTGTTCTTCCTCTTCCTCGTCGGACTCCTCGTCGTCCTCGGCGCCGGCGGCCGCGCCCTCCGCCGCCTCCTCGTCGGCGGCGGCCTTGCTCGGCGCGGGCGCCTTGCTGCCGTTCGGCTTGGCCGCGGCGGCAGCCGCCTTCTTGCCCTTGCCGGCCTTGTCCTCCTCCTGGCCGACCTCGGCGGCTTTCGCCTTGGCTTTTGCCTGCGCCTGCTCGCGCTCGGCCTGGCGGTCGGCCTCGCCCGATTCCTCGCGCGCGATGTCCTCGTCGTTGGGACCCGCGCCGTAGGTCGCGTCGAGATCGATGATGTCGCGCAGCAGCAAGCGGCCCTCGATCAGCGACTGGCGCCAGTAGAGCAGCGCCTTGATGGTCAGCGGGCTTTCGCAGATGCCGCCGATCATGCGCTCGCGGCCGGCCTCGATGCGCTTGGCGATGGCGATCTCGCCCTCGCGCGAGAGCAGCTCGACCGAGCCCATCTCGCGCAGGTACATGCGCACCGGGTCATCGGTCCGGCCGATGTCGTCGTCGTTGAGATTGCCGGTCACCGCAGTGCCGGCGGCCTCCTCGCCCTCGGCCGCGCTTTCGTCCTGCTCCTCGCTCTCGATCACGCTGATGCCCATCTCCGAGAGCATCGCCATGGTGTCCTCGATCTGCTCGGAGGACATCTGGTCGGGCGGCAGGACCTGGTTCAGCTCGTCATAGGTGACGTAGCCGCGCTCCTTGGCCTTTTGGATCATCTTCTTGACGGCCGCGGAAAGCGAATCCATCAGCGGGCCGTCTGCCGATTCCTCGCGCGTTTCAGTGCCTTCGGTGGCCTCGGTCGACTTTGTTGCCATTCAATCGCTATCCCGGTTGCATCACATACGAAATCGGCCACGACCGCGCGGGCCGCCGCCAGCCACCCCGATTCCCATCCTCCGGTCCGGACCGGCCTTACCCGGCACGATCCGGCCTCTCGCGAATAGCCCCAGTGCCTAATCCTCCGGCTCCCGGGACGGGCCCGACAGAGCCAGGGCCTGCATAGCCCGCAGGCGCGCCAACTCGGCGTCGGCCGCGGCCGCTGCCTTCCCCTCCGATGCCGCGGCTTTCGATCCCGGACCGCTCTCCGGATCGCTGAAGCGCGCCTGGACTCCGCGCAGCATCATCGCGGGATGCATGACCGAGAGGACGATGGCGCCGTCGTCTCTGCAGATCCGCTTCAACTCGCAGAGCAATGCGACGAGGTCTTCGACGTGGTCCAGCACCAGCAGGCAAGTCACCAAGT
>CAZDBC010000134.1:2283-8105 GCA_964503295.1 uncultured Kiloniellaceae bacterium
CGTCAGTAGAACAGGATGTGATACGCCGTCACAGCCCGGCGCGCCGCCTCCTGAGCGATCAATTCCTCGAGGGCAGTCGCGGCCGCCGTAATGTCCGCTGTCGGCTGCGCGAACCTGCCGTGTTCGTAGACCCGGGCCGACAGGATATCCCGCAATTGGCCTTCAAAACCCTGCCCGGACAGGTGGCATTTAAGGCTCTCGCTGTCAAGGGCTCCGGCCCCCGCCGCGGCGTCGATCAGGGCCGTCAGACAAGCATTTAGGCGGCGATCGGCAAAACGCAAGCCGGCCAGGGCCTCGGCCTGTTCGACGAGCAGTTGCGGATGGTTGATCAGGGTGGCGAGCATGAGCTGCGCCCGGCGCCGGGCGAGTTGCTCGGGCGGGGGCGGAGGCCCGGCCACCACAGGCGGGGCGGCCGCCTCGCCGCCTGGACCGGCCCAGCGCCCCTCGGAGCGCCCGCGCCACGGCTGCCACCGTCCCGGCCGTCCCTGCCCGAAGCGCCCGGCGCGGGACTGCCAGGGCCGCGGCTCGGGCCGGCGGTAGCCGAAGGCGGCCTCGCAGCGCCGCTCCATCTCGGCGCGGTAGGCCTCGCGCAGGTCGCGGTCGGCGATGGTCTCGACCGCCCGGCGCAGCGCCTGGCGCACGCCGGCCCGCCGCTCCGGCGTGTCGAGCCGGCGGCCCTGGATCTCGCGCCGCCACAGCACCTCGGCGAGCGGGAGCGCGCGCTCCAGCACCGCGCGCAGGGCCCCGGCGCCTTCGCCGCGCAGCAGATCGTCCGGGTCGCGCCCCTCCGGCAGCAGCGCGAACCTTAGGCTGCGCCCGGCGGTCAGCAGCGGCAGCGCGCGCTCGACCGTGCGGAAGGCGGCGCGCTGGCCAGCCACGTCGCCGTCGAGGCAGACAACCGGCTCGGCTGCGAGGCGCCAGAGCTCCCCGAGCTGGTCCTCGGTGACGGCGGTGCCGAGCGGCGCGACCGCGGCCGGAAAGCCGTGCTGGGTCAGCGCGATGACGTCCATGTAGCCCTCGGCCACGATGACCTCGCCGCTGCTGTGCGCGGCTTGGCGCGCGCCGGCCAGGTTGTACAGCACCTTCCCCTTGTGGAAGAGGGCCGAGTCGGGCGAGTTCAAGTACTTGGCCGGCGACTCGCCGAGCGCCCGGCCGCCGAAGGCGATCACCCGCCCGCGCCGGTCGGTGATCGGGAACATGACCCGGTCGAAGAAATAGTCGCGCAATGGGCCGCCGTCGTCGGGCCGTTTGAGCAGCCCGGCCTCGACCAGCAACTCGTCGTTGAAGCCGCGCGCGTTGAGCGCCTGGCGCAGGGCGCGCCGGTTGGGCGCATAGCCGAGGCGGAAGCGGGCGACGGTCTCCCGGCGCAGGCCGCGCCGCTCCAGGTAGCCGCGCGCCTCGGCGCCCTCCCCGGCGGCCAGGCGCTCCTCGAACCAGGCCGCGGCTGCCTCGACCGCGTCCAGCAGGCCCTTGCGCCGTTCCTCGCGCTGCGCGTCCTCGGGCCCGCCGCGCGGCAGCTCCAGCCCCGCCTCGGCGGCCAGCCGCTCGACCGCCTCGGGAAAGGTCAGGCCCTCGGTGCGCATGACGAAGGAGATGACGTCGCCGTGCTCGCCGCTGCTGAAGCAGTGATAGAAGCCCTTGTCGGGCACCACAGTGAACGACGGCGTCTTCTCGTTCTGGAACGGACTGAGGCCGACGAACTCGCGGCCGCGCCGGGTCAGCTTGACCTTGCGCCCGATGACGTCGGCGAGCGGCACGCGGGCGCGGATCTCGTCGAGAAAGGCGGGCGGATAGCGCATCTTCCGGTCGTCGGTCTCCGGTCGTCGGTCTCGAGCCAGGGCCGGGCGGCTGTGGCCGCAGGAGCAAGGACTCTGGATCAGGAGTAGCACGGTCGCGGGAGTCGCCTCACGGCCCGATTGGACCCGCCGCGCCGGTACCTGTGCATCGCCCGGTGGACAGCCGCCCAGACAGGCTGTGGGCAGGCTGTGGGCAGGGTCGGGACTGCCAGTGGATGGCCGCTACGCGTTCGCGACAAACACGCCCCGGGGGGCCCGGTCAGGCCGGCGGGACCGCCGCCTGCGCAAACTCGGCGCGCACCCGCGCGTCGTCGGCGCCGAGCTCGGGCACCGGGCCGTAGTCCTCGGCCACGTCCGGGACGATCGGCGGCGGCGCCAGAAGCTCGATCTCCCCGGCCGAGCTGGCGACCCGGATATAGCGGTTCTGCGGGTGATGCTCCAGGTCCTCGAGGGTCGACAGCCGGCCATAGGCGATGCGCGCCGCCTCCAGGCGGACGATCGCCTCGTCCCGGCTCCAGCGGCCGAAGGCCTCGGTCAGGATCTCATCCAGCGCCGGACGGCTGGCGACCCGCGCCATATTGGTGGCGAAGCGCGGGTCGTCGACCATGTCGGGCCGTTCCAGCACCGCGCGGCAGAGATTGCCCCACTCGCGCTCGTTCTGGATCGAGATCAGAACCGCGCGCCCGTCGGCGCAGGCATAGGCGCCGTAGGGCGCGATGCTCGGGTGGTGCAGGCCGGGCCGTGGCGGCGTCCGGCCGCCGTAGCGGTGCTGCAGGTAGGGCACGTTCATCCAGTCGGCCATGGCATGGTAGAGCGAGACCTGGATGCCGCGTCCGGCGCCGCCGCGCTCGCGCGCGTAGAGCGCCTGCAGGATCGCCTGATGGGCGTACATACCCGCCGCGATGTCGCATACGGAGACGCCGACCCTGCCGGGTGAGTCCGGCGTCCCGGTCACGTTGGCGAGGCCCGCCTCGGCCTGAACCAGCAGGTCGTAGGCCTTCATGTCGCGGAACGGCCCGGTCATGCCGTAGCCGCTGATGTCGCAGGTGATCAGTCGGGGATGGCGCCGGCGCAGCGCGGCGCTGCCGATGCCGGCGCGCTCGCTGGCGCCGGGCGCCAGGTTCTGGATGAAGACGTCGGCGCGCGCCAGCATGGCGCGCAGCAGCTTCAGGTCGTCCGCGTCCTTGAGGTCGAAGCGCACCGACTCCTTGCCGCGGTTGAGCCACACGAAATAGGCGCTGAGCCCCTTGACGTCGGCGTCGTAGCGGCGCGCGAAGTCGCCCTCGGCGCGCTCCAGCTTGATCACCCGCGCGCCGGCGTCGGCCAGCTTGCAGGAGGCGTAGGGCGCGGCCACCGCCTGCTCCAGGGTGACCACCAGAAGGCCTTCGAGATCGCGCGGCATGAATCTGTGATAGCGTCTCGAAAGACGGCTTGCAAAGCCGAAGCCGCCAGCCTCGGCGGCCGCGGGCGCGTCCGTCCGCGCCGCCCGCTCGCCGCGCGCGAAAATGGAGGGCACCATGACAGCATCGGATCAGGCGTCCGACCAGGCCCGGCCGGAACGACAGGAGATCTTCCGGCCCCTGTTCCAGAAGGGCCCCGACGAGACGCCTTACGACCGTCTCGGCACCGCCGGGCTGCGCGTCGAGGAGTTGGGCGGCCGGCGCTTGCTGCTGGTCGAGCCGGAAGCCCTGGCGCGTCTGGCCGAGGCGGCCTTCGCGCGCCAGTCGCACCTGCTGCGGCCCGGCCATCTGGCCCAGCTCCGCGCCATCCTCGACGACCCGGAAGCCTCCGACAACGACCGCTACGTTGCGCGCGAGCTGCTCAAGAACGCGATTATCGCCGCCGCCGGCGCGCTGCCTATGTGCCAGGACACCGGCACCGCGATCGTGGTCGGCGAGAAGGGCCAGGAGGTGCTGACCGAGGGCGACGACCCCGCCGCCCTGTCGGCCGGCATCGCCGCCACCTACCGGACGCGCAACCTGCGCTTCAGCCAGATGGCGCCGCTTAGCCTCTACGAGGAGCGCAACACCGGCACCAACCTGCCGGCCCAGATCGAGATCGCCGCCGTGCCGGGGCGCGAATACCGCCTTTTGTTCGTCGCCAAGGGCGGCGGCTCGGCCAACAAGACCTTCCTCTTTCAGCAGACCAAGGCGGTGCTCGACGAGGATCGGCTGCTTTCCTTCCTGTCCGAGAAGATCCAGGCGCTCGGCACCGCCGCCTGCCCGCCCTACCATCTGGCGATCGTGATCGGCGGCCTCAGCGCCGAGCAGACCCTCAAGACGGTCAAGCTGGCCAGTTGCCGCGAGCTCGACAGCCTGCCCGGCGAAGGCGACCCCTTCGGCCGCGCCTTCCGCGACCGGCGCCTGGAGCGGCAGATTCTGGAACTGACCAGGGGCTTCGGGATCGGCGCCCAGTTCGGCGGCAAGTACTTCTGTCACGACGTGCGGGCGATCCGCCTGCCCCGGCACGGCGGCTCGCTGCCCATCGGGCTCGGCGTCTCCTGCTCGGCCGACCGCCAGATCAAGGCGAAGATCACCGAAGAAGGACTGTTCCTCGAGCGGCTGGAGGACCATCCCGAGCGCTTCCTGCCCGAGCTGTCGGAGGCGGGCGCGCCGCCGGTTGCCATCGATCTCGGCCAGCCGATGGAGGCAATCCGCCGCCAGCTCTCCGAGGTGCCCGTGGGCGGCCGGGTGAGTCTCACCGGCCCGCTGATCGTCGCGCGCGATATCGTCCACGCCGAGCTGCGCAAGCGGCTCGAGCGCGGCGAGCCGCTGCCCGACTACGTCCGCGATCATCCGATCTATTACGCCGGGCCGGCCAAGACCCCGGCCGGCATGCCCTCGGGCGCCTTCGGCCCGACGACGGCGGCGCGCATGGACGAGTACATGGCGCCGTTCCAGGCCGCCGGCGGCGCGCTCGTCACCTTGGCCAAGGGCAACCGCGGCCGCGCGGTGGTCGAGTCCTGCGCTCGCCACGGCGGCTTCTACCTCGGCACCATCGGCGGGGCGGCCGCGGCGCTCGCCCGCGACCACATCCGCAAGGTCGAGGTTCTGGATTTCGCCGAACTGGGCATGGAGGCGGTCTGGCGCATCGAGGTCGAGGATTTCGCCGCCTTCGTCGTGATCGACGACAAGGGCAACGACTTCTTCGCGCGCCGGCGCTGAAGCGGCCGGCCGCACCGCGGCCGCTACAAATGCCGGAAACAATTATCTCATATTTATATTATCTTAAGCGCCACTGATGTAGGACGGCGGCAACAACAACCGCTTGGCCTTTGGAAAGGGCTCGGGTTCGGGGAGGGTGTGCAAATTGAACAGGGCGGCCGGGACGAGCGGGCTGCCGAAGACAGGCATCGAAGGGACACCGAAGATGAAGCTCAACCTGGCCAACTGGCCGATCGCACAGAAAATCCTGGCCCTCGTCATTCTCCTGGGCCTGGTTTCCACCGTCATCGCCGGCACCGGCGTCTTCTCCGTCGACAGCCTCGGCCGTTCCACCTCGCAGCTCGATACCTCGGCCTCCGAGATCCGCCTGGGCGGCCAGTTCAACGCCCGTGTGGTCGCGCTCAGCCGGGCCGAGTATGCCCTGGCCGCCGATCCCGGGCAGGTCCGGGAGCTCGAGCCGGAAGTCCACCGGATCGAGGAGGAGGCCCGGGCCATCCTGGCGGAGGCGCGCGAGTCCGCCGGCGCGGACCGCCAAGCCATGCTCGCCGAGGTGAGCGAGGCCCTGGAAGAGTATATCGTCGCCCTCGAAGAGACCCTGACGATCGCCAAGCGGGTCAGCAACGTCGATGTGAGCGCGGAGCAGGAGCGCGTCCTGCGCTCGGTCGAGCAGTCCCGGGTCCAGTCCTCCGAGCTGCGCGACACCGCGCGCGACTACATCGAGTACATCGAGCAGCGCAGCGACGAGATCTCCGACGAGGCGGCGACCACCGCGACGACCGCCTTCACCGTCATCGTCGCGATCGGCGTGCTCGGCGTGCTCGGCGGCATCGCCATCGGCTACCTGGTCTCGCGCCAGACCATC
>CAZDBC010000135.1:0-8063 GCA_964503295.1 uncultured Kiloniellaceae bacterium
GGCGGCGGTGCCTTCTCCGGCAAGGACCCGACCAAGGTCGACCGCTCGGCTGCCTACGCCGCCCGGTATCTGGCCAAGAACGTGGTCGCCGCCGGCCTCGCGGAGCGCTGCACCATCCAGCTCGCCTATGCGATCGGCGTGTCCAAGCCGCTTTCGGTCTACGTCGACACGCAAGGCACCGGGCAGCTCGACGAAGACCGCCTGTCGCTCGCGCTGCAGCGAATCATGAATCTCTCGCCGCGCGGCATTCGCGAGCACCTCAAGCTCAATCGGCCGATCTATGCGCGCACGGCGGCCTACGGCCATTTCGGCCGACCGGCCGAGCCTGACGGCGGGTTCTCCTGGGAGCGCCTCGACCTGGTGCCGGCGCTGAAGACCGAGCTGGGCATCTAAGGTCGGCGGGTCGCGGGTGCCGTCGCGGCGCACGGGCGGAGCGCCGTCCGAGCCCTCCAGCGAGCGCGTCTACGGTCGGCGCAAGGGCCGCCCCCTGCGGCCGGGCCAGCGGGACCTGTGCGAACGCCTCCTGCCGCGCCTCGCCGTTGCGATGCCGCCGCCCGGAGAGAGCCTGCAGCCGGCCACGCTGTTCGAGCGGCCATTGCGGGAGATCTGGCTCGAAATCGGCTTTGGCGGCGGCGAGCACCTCGCGGCGCAGGCGGCCGCCCATCCCGACGTCGGTATCCTCGGCGCGGAGGTGTTCATCAACGGGGTGGCGCGCCTGCTGCGCGCGATCGACCAGATAGGGCTGGCCAACGTGCGCATCCATCACGGCGATGCCCGCGCGCTTCTGGCGGCATTGCCCCCGGCCTCGGTCGCGCGGACTTTCGTCCTCTTTCCCGATCCCTGGCCGAAAAGCCGTCACCGCAAGCGGCGCCTGATCCGGCCCGCCAGCCTCGACCGCCTCGCGGAGATTCTCGCCGATGGCGGCGAGCTTCGCCTGGCCACGGACGATGCCGGATATCTCACCTGGATGCTGGAATGTCTCGGGCGCCATCCGGATTTCCGCTGGCTGGCGCGTCGGCCCGCTGACTGGCGGGTCCGGCCGGCCGACTGGCCGCCGACCCGCTACGAGGAAAAGGCCCTGGCCGCCGGCCGGCGGCCGGCCTATCTGCGCTGGCGGCGCCGGCCGCGCGGGGGGCGGGGCGGCGGGTAAAAAAGGCCTTGCCGGGGTTGGGCCCCGCGCGTAAGGTCCGCTCGATTTGGTTTGGCATGCGGGCTCAAGCCGGCGTGCCGGGCCGCCGAGGAAGGGTGGGCCGCGGGCCCATTTTTTTTTAGCCGCTTCGGGTTGCGGCACAGGGGCTGTGAGGGAAGGCCGGACTTGGCTCACGGCAAGCAGGACGGGGCGCCCCCGCTCGCCAGGACCAGCGACGGCACGACCGCGAGGATCGAGGATCTGATCGCGCCGGCACTGGGCGACATGGGCTACGAGATCGTGCGTATCGTCTTTTCGGGCCGGCCGGCGCGCCTGCAGATCATGGCCGAGAGACAGGACAGGCGCGGCATGACGGTGGAGGATTGCGCCGAGATCAGCCGGGCGGTGAACGCCCTGCTCGACGTGGAGGACCCCATTCCGGGCCACTATCACCTCGAGGTCAGCTCGCCCGGCATCGACCGCCCGCTGACCCGACTGACCGATTTCGAGCGCTTCGCGGGGTTCGAGGCGCGCGTCGAAATGCGCCAGCCGAGCGATGGGCGCCGACGTTACAGTGGCCGGCTGCGCGGCCTTGCGGGCACTGCGGTCCGGCTCGAGACGGCAGCCGGCGAGCAGGTCGAGTTGCCGTTCGAGGAGATCAGCAAGGCCAAGCTCGTGCTGACCGACGATCTGATTGCCGCCAGCCAGGACCAGGATCGGGGTCTGTAGGCGCGCCCCCGGATTTCGTCACGACCTTGTAAGTGTAGGACAGAGAATCAATCCATGGACACCAGCGCTCTCTCGCGAACCGAGCTTCTTCAGGTGGCCGATGCGGTCGCCCGGGAAAAGGCCATCGAGCCCGACGAGGTGCTCGAGGCGATGGAACAGGCCATCTCCAAGGCCGGGCGCGCCAAGTACGGGCACGAGCACGACATTCGCGCGACCATCGACCGCAAGACCGGGGCGGTGCGGCTGGCCCGCTACCGCGAGGCGGCCGAAGAGGTCGAAAACGAGTTCACCCAGATTCCGCTCCAGGATGCCCAGGCCCGCCAGCCCGGCATCCAGTCCGGCGAATACATCGTGGAGGACCTTCCGCCCATCGATCTCGGGCGGATCGCGGCCCAGACCGCCAAGCAGGTGATCGTCCAGAAGGTGCGCGAGGCCGAACGTTCGCGCCAGTACGAGGAGTACAAGGACCGCGTCGGCGAGATCGTCAACGGCATCGTCAAGCGCAACGAGTTCGGCAACGTAACGGTGGATCTCGGCCGCGCCGAGGCGATCATGCGGCGCGACGAGTCCCTGCCGCGCGAGTCGTTCCGGACCGGCGACCGGGTGCGCGCCTACATCTACGACGTGCGCGAGGAAACGCGGGGCCCCCAGATCTTCCTGTCGCGCAGCCATCCCCAGTTCATGGCCAAGCTGTTCGCCCAGGAGGTGCCGGAGATCTACGACGGCATCATCGAGATCAAGGCGGTCGCGCGCGATCCCGGCAGCCGCGCCAAGATCGCGGTCATCTCGCACGATTCCTCGATCGACCCGGTCGGCGCCTGCGTCGGCATGCGCGGCAGCCGGGTGCAGGCGGTGGTCAGCGAGCTGCAGGGTGAGAAGATCGACATCATCCCCTGGTCTTCGGACACCGCGACCTTCGTGGTCAATGCCCTGGCGCCCGCCGAGGTGACCAAGGTGGTGCTCGACGAGGAGCAGCATCGTATCGAGGTGGTGGTGCCCGACGACCAGTTGTCGTTGGCGATCGGCCGGCGCGGGCAGAACGTCCGCCTCGCCTCCCAGCTGACCGGCTGGGACATCGACATCATGACCGAGGAGGAGGAATCGCGGCGGCGCCAGGAAGAGATGCGCCAGCGCTCCGAGATGTTCATGTCGGCGCTTGATGTCGACGACGTCATTGCCCATCTGCTCGTTGCGGAAGGATTTACCTCCCTGGAACAGGTGGCCTTCGTGCCTATCGAGGAGCTCGCCGAGATCGAGGGCTTCGACGAGGAGGTCTCCGAAGAGTTGCGTGCCCGCGCCCGCGCCTTTTTGGAAGAATCCGATCGCGAGAAGGAACAGCGGCGCCGCGAGCTCGGGGTGGCGGACGAAGTGGCCGGCATCGCCGGCGTGACGCCCGGCCTGCTCGTCACTTTGGGCGAGAACGGCATCAAGACGCTCGACGATCTGGCGGATCTGGCCGCCGACGAGTTGCGGCTTCTGGCCAGTCCAGCCCGTGGCGAGCAGACGCTCGACCAGCTGGCGCAGCTGCCGGAGCCCGAGCTCAACAAGGTGCTGCAGGCCAGCACTCTGGGGCCGGAAGAGGCCGACGCCATCATCATGGCCGCGCGCGCCCATTGGTTCGAGGACGATGAAGCGCCTGTAGCGGCCGCGCCGGCGGCCGCTGCGGCAGAACAGGCCGGGACGGGCGCTTCGGAATCCGCCGCGGCCGGTTCGTCGCTCGGCGGCGGCCACGATAGCTGAGCGATGTCCGGCCATGGCGACAGCGCGGCGGCGAGAGCAGGCACGGGAGGCTGCGCCGGGGGCCGAACCACCGCAGGCCGCCCAGCGCCGCTGCATCGCTTCCGGTGAAGTTCGCCCGAAGGAAGCGCTGATCCGCTTCGTGGTCGGGCCAGAGCGGCAGTTGGTGCCTGACCTGGCGGGACGCCTGCCGGGCCGGGGTTTGTGGTTGTTGCCGAGGCGCGATATGTTAAACAGGGCGCGTCGGCGGAACCTCTTCGCCAAGGCCGCCCGCGGGGCGGTCGCGGTGCCGGCGGACTTGGACGCGCAGGTTGAGCGCCTGATCGTGCAACGCTGCCTCGAGCTGCTCGGCCTGGCCCGCCGCGCAGGGCACGCCGTTGCCGGATTCGAGAAGGCGCGCGCCTGGCTGCGCGAGGGCAAGACGCGCCTGCTTTTGCAGGCCTTCGACGGCGCCGAGGACGGACGACGTAAGCTGCGCGCGTTGGCGGCGGCTGGGGGCTCGGACGGGTCGGTTTCCGTGATCGAGCTCTTGAGCGCGGTCGAGCTCGGGCAGGCGTTCGGCGAGGACCACAGGGTTCACGTGGCGCTGCGGCCCGGGCCTTTGGCGTCGCGCTTGGCGGACGAACTGGGCCGCCTGGCCGGCTTCAGGCAGGCCGTCGATGGGATCGATACCGTCCGGTCGCCAGACGCGCCGGATCGAGGGTGATTGTAGAGATGACGATGAGCAACGAGAACGAAGGCAAGAAGCCGCTGAAGCTGTCGCGCCCCGGCCGTCTGGAGCTTAAGAAGACGGTCGAGACCGGACAGGTGCGGCAGAGCTTCAGCCACGGCCGCAGCAAGGCGGTGACCGTCGAGGTCAAGCGCAAGCGGACGTTCGCGCCCGGCGCGGGCGGTCGCATGACCGAGGTCAAGCACGCCCCGGAGCCAGTGCAGGAGCCGCCAACGGTTGAGGCGCTGCCCGAGAGCAGCGTGCAGGCCGCGACCAAGGCGCTCGAGGCCGAGGGGCTAACCGCCAGCGAGCGGGCCGTGCGCGCCCGCGCCCTGGAGATCGCGCGCGAGGAGGAAGCGGCGCGCGCCGAACGCGAGGCCGAGGAGGCCAAGCGACGGGCCGAGCGGGAGCGCGAGGCCGCCGAAGAGCGCAAGCGGCGCGAGGCCGAGCAGGAGGCTGCGCGCCAGCTGGCCGAGGAGGAGGCCAAGCGCGAGGCCGAGCGGCGCGCCAAGGAACCGGAAGAGGCGCCGAGCGCGCCCCCGGCCAAGGCGCGCGAGCCCCAGGTCGAAGAGCTCGAGGCCGAGCTTGGCGGCCGGGTCAAGCGCAAGAGCACTGCCGCGCCGAAGCCGGCCGCCGACAAGCGCGAAGCCGGCCGCCGGCGCAGCGGGAAGCTGACCATCTCTCAGGCCCTGGAAGGCCAGGAAGGCCGCGAGCGCTCGCTGGCGTCGGTGCGCCGGCGCCGCGAAAAGCAGATGCGTGCCCTTCAGGGGCAGCAGCATCAGCCGCCTCAAAAGGTGGTGCGCGAGGTGACGGTGCCGGAGACCATCACCGTTCAGGAGCTGGCCAACCGCATGGCCGAGCGTGGCGGCGAAGTGGTCAAAGCCCTCATGAAGCTGGGCGTCATGGCAACCATCAACCAGAGAATCGACGCCGATACCGCCGAGCTCGTGGTGACCGAATTCGGCCACAAGCTGAAGCGGGTGTCGGAATCCGACGTGGAGATCGGCATGCACGGGGCGCCCGACGACGAAAGCAGCCTCAAGCCGCGGCCGCCGGTCGTGACCGTCATGGGGCATGTCGACCACGGCAAGACGTCGCTGCTCGATGCCCTGCGCACGACCGACGTCGCCGCACACGAGGCCGGCGGCATCACCCAGCACATCGGCGCTTATCAGATTCAGTTGCCGAGCGGGCAGCGCATTACCTTCATCGATACGCCGGGCCACGCGGCCTTTACGGAAATGCGCTCGCGCGGCGCGACGGTCACCGACATCGTCGTGCTGGTGGTGGCGGCCGACGACGGCATCATGGAGCAGACTGTCGAGGCGATTAATCACGCCAAGGCGGCCAAGGTGCCGATGATCGTAGCGATCAACAAGATCGACCGGCCCAATGCCGACACGAATCGGGTTCGCCAGGAGCTGCTTCAGCACGAAATCGTGACGGAGGAGATGGGCGGCGACGTCCTGACCGTCGAGGTCTCGGCGAAGGAGCGGATCAATCTCGACAAGCTGGAAGAGGCGATTCTGCTGCAGGCCGAGGTGCTCGAGCTCAAGGCCAACCCGGACCGCAACGCCGAAGGCGTGATCGTCGAGGCGAAGCTGGAACGCGGCCGCGGCCCGGTGGCGACCGTCCTGATCCAGCGCGGCACCCTGCGCACCGGCGACGCCTTCGTCGCCGGCAGCGAGTGGGGCCGTGTGCGTGCCCTGATGAACGACCGGGGCGAGCAGGTGGAGGAGGCCGGTCCCTCGACGCCGGTCGAGGTGCTCGGCCTGAACGGCGTCCCGCTCGCCGGCGACGGCCTGATCGCCATGGACAGCGAGACGCGCGCCCGCGAGATCGCGGACTTCCGTCAAAGCAAGCGCCGTGACACCGAGATTGCCGCGACCGGCCGAGGAACGCTCGAGCAGATGCTGTCACGCATCAAGGAGGGCGAGGTCAAGGAGTTGCCGGTGGTCATCAAGTCCGACGTCCACGGTTCGCTGGAGGCGATCCGCGGTTCGCTGGACAAGCTTTCCACCGAGGAGGTGAAGGCGCGCGTGCTGCACGCCGCCGTCGGCGGCATCAACGAGTCCGACGTGACCTTGGCGCGTGCCACCGATGCGATCATCATCGGCTTCAATGTTCGCGCCAATCCGCAGGCGCGCGAGATGGCCAAGCGCGACGGCGTCGACATCCGCTACTACTCGATCATTTACAACGTGATCGACGACATAAAGGCGGCCATGAGCGGCCTGCTGTCGCCACACCAGCAGGAGAACTTCCTCGGCTACGCCGAGATCCGCGAGGTCTTCACGACGTCGAAGGCGGGCAAGGTCGCCGGCTGCATGGTGACCGACGGTCTCGTACGGCGCGGCGCCAAGGTGCGACTGCTGCGCGACGACGTGGTGATCCACGACGGCACGCTGAGGAGCCTGCGCCGCTTCAAGGACGAAGTGCGCGAGGTCAAGGAGGGCTATGAGTGCGGCATGGCCTTCGAGAACTTCAGCGACATCCAGGTCGGCGACCGCATTGAGTGCTACGAGGTGCAGGAGTTGGCGCGCGCCCTTTGACCTGGGCGTACCCCTCCTTGTGCCGCCGATCCTTTCGAGCGATAGACCGTCATGCCGTCCCGTCCCGGGTCGACCGGAAGCGCCGCCAAGGCGCCAAGCCAGCGTCAGTTGCGCGTCGGCGAGGAGCTGCGCCATGCCCTGGCCCGCATCTTCGCGGCCGCGCCGTGGCGCGATCCCGAACTGATCGACCTCAACGTGACGGTGACGGAAGTGCGGGTCTCGCCCGACCTCAAGAACGCTACCGCGTTCGTCGTGCCCCTGGGCGGAGCGAACCTTCAGGGGACCGTCGCGGCGCTCAATCGGGCCGCGGCCTTTCTGCGCCGGGAACTGGGCCGCGAGATCGAGTTGCGTTATACGCCGCGCCTCTCCTTTGAGCCGGATCTCTCGTTCGACGAGGCGGCCCGGGTGCGGGCGATTCTGGAGCGGCCCAGCGTGCGACGCGACCTTGAAGGGATGCCCGAAAGCGATGACGACTAGGCGCAAGGGCGCGCCCGTCAGTGGCTGGATCCTGCTCGACAAGCCGGCCGGCTTGACCTCGACCCAGGCGGTTGGACGGGTGCGGCGCGTATTCCAGCCGCGCAAGATCGGCCATGGCGGGACTCTGGATCCGCTGGCCACCGGCCTGCTGCCGATCGCCCTGGGCGAGGCGACCAAGACCATTCCCTACGTCATGGACGGCCACAAGCGTTACCGCTTCACGCTGCGCTGGGGCGAGGCGACCACGACGGACGACACCGAAGGCGCAGTCATCGAGCTCTCGCAGGCGCGCCCGAGCAACGCCGAGATAGACGCGATTCTGCCGCGTTTCCAGGGGGTTATCGACCAGGTCCCGCCGCAGTTCTCGGCCATCAAGGTGGCTGGGCAGCGCGCCTACGACCTCGCCCGGGAAGCCGCCGAATTCGAGCTGGCGCCGCGCCGGGTCGAGATCTTCGAGTTGCGTCGGCTCGAGCCGGGGGCGGCCGATCTGCCGCCCGATCCGGACCATGCCAGCTTCGAGGTGCGGTGCGGCAAGGGCACCTACATGCGCGCGCTGGCGCGCGACCTCGGGCGGGCGCTGGGGACCTGCGCCCACATCGTCGCCCTGCGCCGCACGGCGGTCGGCGGATTCTCCGAAGAGCGTGCAATTTCGCTGGAGTCTCTGGAGACCTTGGGGCATAGTCCGGCCGCTTTGGAGCAGCTGCTTCCGGTCGAGACCGCGCTGGACGAC
>CAZDBC010000136.1:0-8026 GCA_964503295.1 uncultured Kiloniellaceae bacterium
GTCTATACGTCCCGCGATGCGCCGTTATCGCCCGATGGCAGATCCGCCGGCGTTGAGCACTCTCGCCTCGAACCGGATCCTGGTCAGTCGGCCGCCGCCGCAGTCGTAGCCGCACTGCGCGCTCGGGGCTGCGCCTGCATCTTCGTGGAAGGCGGCGGGCGGACGGTCTCGAGCTTCCTGGAACAGGGCCTGTTGGACCGGCTTCAGGTCGCCGTGGCCCCCGTGATCATCGGTTCGGGGGTTGCCGCCTTCACCTTGTCGCCGATCCTCCGGCTGGAGCAGGCGATCCGTCCCACCTGTCGCACCTTCGCCATGGGCCCGGACATTCTGTTTGATCTGGATCTGCGCGCCTGACCGTCGGTCATGTCGGTCCTGAGGCTCGCCACCTACAACATCCACAAGTGCGTCGGTCCGGACGGGCGATGGGACCCCGACCGCATCTTCGCCGTGATCGGCGAGATGCGCCCGGACGTACTGGCGGTTCAGGAATTCGACAGCCGGCGCAGGCGCGGCCGCGGCGACATTGCGCCCGACGCCTTTGCCGAGGCGACCGGCATGCGCGTGGTGGCGCAGCCGACCCTGAGCGAGGCCGGGCGCTTCCACGGCAATCTTTTGCTCAGCCGTCTGCCGGTCGTGTCCTGGCGTCTGCTCGACCTCACCGTCCCGACGGCAGAGCCGCGCGGCGCGGTTTCTGCCCGAATCGAACTGTCGGGCCTGAGACTTCGCGTCGTGGCGACGCACCTGGGGCTCTGGCCGGCCATCCGGCGAGCGCAGCTCAGCGATCTGCTCGCGGTGCTCGAGGCCACCGACGCAGACGTCGTTGCACTGCTTGGTGATCTCAACGAATGGCTTCCGTGGGGCGGCGTCCGGTCGCTGCTCGACCGGCGCTTCGGCGCGCAGCAGTCCTTGCCGAGTTATCCGAGCCTGCTTCCCTTTCTTGCGCTCGACACGGTTCGCATTGCGCCGGCCGCGATCCTCCGCGGGCTCAAGGTGCACGACTCGCCGCTTGCTCGGCGCGCCTCCGACCACCTGCCGCTGGTCGCGCAGCTCGATGTCGCTCCGCTCACCGGGGCACCGCAAAGATGTCCAGGTGACCGACGGTGAGAAAGGACTGTCCGGTCTCGACGACTCGCTGACGCTCGCCCTGCCAGCGTTCTATGCGACCGGCGCTGGCCGGCGCCTGTTCGCGGGCGGCCCGCGCGATACCGTCGATCAGGGCGTTCTGGAGCTCCGCTTTGCCCGGTGGCAGGTGCCAGGCGCTGTCGGCCGAAACGGTCCGGTAGCCGAGATCTTGCAGCGCGTCGACCATGAACATCGGCGCCCCGGGGCCCAGTGCCGGCCCGAAACCCTTGTCGCGCTGTTGGTGCCGGTTAAACAGCTCCCGGGCCTCGATGTCCTCGGACAGGAGCGGCCGCCAGTCGAGGCGCCCGTCGTAGGTGAGCGCAACCAGCACGGCCGCGCCCGCGGCACGGCAGTGCTCGAGCAGGTCGGACAGCCAGACGGCCGCCACCAGGTCCATGAGCGCGGAGGCCGTGACCAAGTCGACGCCGTCGAGCAGTGCCTGCGGCAGGCCTGCGGAAAGATCGCAGATCAGCGGCTCCAGGGTCAGCGCGCGCCGGCGCAGGCCGGGGTCGGCGAGCGCCCGCTCGAGCAGCCCCGCATCCCGGTCGCAGAGTTGCCAGGCTTGAGCGCCGCCGAGGCGCGGGGCCAGAAAGCGAACGTTCGATCCGCTGCCGCAGCCGAGATCGACGATGCGCAGCGGCCGGTCCCTTGGGCGTTCGGCGGCCCAGGCGCACGCCGCCCCGGCGGCTTCATTGTCGCGCGCGGCGTGGTCGGCCGGCTCGCGCAGCGCCAGCCAGTCCGCGGAGAAGCCCTCCTCAGTCCCGGTCGTCATCGTCGCTATAGTCACGCAGCGCCTGCTCGAAGCGGGTCACGGTCTCCGACCAGCGCGGCAGGCCGTCGCGCGCGGCCAATGCGTCACAGCGCAGGTCCGCAAGACGGCCCGGCCGCCCGATCAAGTCGGCCAGAACCTCGCGCAGGGCCGGAACGTCGCCGGGCGGCACCAGCCTCGCGCCGCCGGCCGCGAGCGTTTCGGGTATGGCGCCCGCGGTCGTGCTGACGACGGGGAGGCCGGCGGCCAGCGCCTCGGTCAGGGCCATGCCGTAGCCTTCGTGGTGGGAGGGCAGAACGAAAAGATCGCTGCGCCGGTAATAGGCAGGCAGACGGGACGATTCGACCTCCCCGGCGAGCTCGACCCGCGCGTCGAGCCCGTGCCGTGCGATCCGTTCTCTCAAGGCTGCCGCCGTCGCCGGGTGGCGCCCCGTGCTGCCCACGATGGTCAATCGCCACGGCAGGTCGGTGAGCTGCACCAGGGACTCGACGAGATCGAGGTGGCCCTTGCGCGGCGTGACCGTCCCGACCGAGAGCAAGTCCACCTCGCGACCGTCCGAGCCGGCGGCAAGCGGCGCAGGATCGGTACCCGGCCGGGCGACGGCGATCCGCTCCTCCGGGACGCCGTAGGCGGCCAGGGCATCGCGGGTGAAGGCGCTGGTGACGATCACGCCGCGCGCGCAGGCGAGAGCGGCGCGCTCGCTTTCGAACAACTCGGCGCGGCGTGCCTCATCGAGCCCGGTCTCATCGGCCAAAGGATGATGCACCAGGGCGACGAGCCGAAGGCGCTGCCCCTCGTGGGCCGCCGCTTCGGGCATGGCCCCGAAGCCGAGACCGTCGACCACGACCAGGCCGCCGTCCGGCTGCCGGGCAAGCCGCGCCTGCGCCTCCGCCAGATCGGCGATCGAAGGCTGCGGGAAGGTGCGCGCAAAGGCCTCGATCCGGAGGCTCCAGCCGCGTTCGCGCAACCCGGCGATGACCCGCCGGTCGTAGATGTTTCCGCCGGTTCCCGATTCCAGGTCTTCGGGCACGAAGAAAACGGCTGCAGGCGCGGGCATCAGCGGAGCACGGCAGGCAGCGCGGCCTCGTAGCTGGCCCAGGCCACGTGCGATTCCGAAAGCGTGACCTTGAGAGAAGCCAGACCCTCGGCGCTCGGTCCCAGGTCGCCCGCCGCCACCACCGCCGCGAGCCGTTCGTGAATCGTCCTGGCCAGGAACTCGGTGGTCGTGTTGACGCCCCGAAATTCGGCGCAGTCGTCGAGGTTGCGGTAGTTCAGGTCGTCGAGCACCTTCTTCAGGGCGCGAGCCGCCAAGCCGATGTCGACCAAGAGATTGTCCTTGTCCAGTTCGGGGCGGCGAAACTCCGCATCGACCACGTAGGTCGCTCCGTGCAGGGCCTGAGCCGGGCCGAAGGCCTCGCCCCGGAAGCTGTGGGCGATCATGAAGTGGTCGCGAACGGTGAGCGTGAACATCTTGCCTCGCGGCTGTCGCGGGATTTGCTCGATTTCTTGGGCGCGGCGGAGACTGTCGCGCAGATCGGGCCTATGGATAGACGATGCGGTGGCAAAGCTCCGCGCCCGGGCTGGAGGATAGCCGCGCCAGCGTCGCCGGCAAGTCGGTGAAGGCGGATTCCCCGGTGATCAGCGCATCGAGGACAGGATCGGCAAGCAGGGCCAGGGCGAGCGCCATGCGCCGCTCGCGCGTCCAGCGGCTGCGCTGGGCCGGCGCGACGCTGCCGACCTGCGAGCTGATCAGACACAGGCGCTTGCTGTGGAAGCCTTCGCCAAGGGGCAGGGTAACGGCCCGGCTGCCGAACCAGCTGAGCTCGACGATGCGGGCTTCGAAGGCGGCAAGGGCCAGTGCGGTCGCAAGCCCTTCCGGCGCGCCGCTGGCGTGAATGACCAGGTCGAAACCGTCGGGTTCGCCGTCGGCCGGCGGCTTGAGCGCGAGGCCGAGGGCGTGGGCGGCCGCGGCCTTGGCGGGATTGGTGTCGAGGACCTCGACGGTGCAGCCCGGCATGCCGCTAAGGAGATAGGCTGTCAGAAGCCCGACCACGCCGGCGCCGATGACGGCGATGCGGTCGCCGAGACGCGGGGCCGCGTCCCAGCAGCCGTTGAGCGCGGTCTCCATGTTGGCGGCCAGCACGGCGCGCGCTGGCTCGAGCTCCGGGGGCAGGAGGTGGACAGCGGCAGCCGGCACCACGAGGCGCGTCTGATGGGGATGCAGGCAAAAGGCCCAGCGCCCGCGCAGCGCTTCGGGACCGGCTTCGACCGTGCCGACCACGGCGTAACCGTACTTGACCGGCGCCGGGAAACAGCCTGCCTGAAAAGGCGCACGCATTGCCTCGTACTGGTTTTCCGGCACCTCGCCCTTGAACACGAGGCTTTCCGTGCCGCGACTGATGGCGCCGAACCGGCTGCGCAGGAGAACCTCGTCCGATCCGGGAGCCTTCAGGGACTCGCTGCGCAGGACGGCATGGCCCGGCGCCTCAAGCCACAGCGCTTGGGCATCGCCCGGTCGAGGAGGGTCGCACGATTCGGTGAGCACGGCGGGGAGTCCTTGAGCCGGGCGCGGCCGGCCATCATGATTCCTCAGGAATTCTAGGTCGGCGGGCGTCGGGCGCAAGGCGGTACGGCCACGGCGCCGGAGGGAGATCGATGCGAAGCAGCAGCGAACAACGGCCCGAGGGCGGGCCACTGCGGGAGGTCGGCCTGCTCCTCACTGTCGGGCTGCTTGCGGTGGTCGCGGTCATGGCTGCGGTCAGCCGCTTCGCCGACCTGCCCGCATCGGTGGTCGGGCAGGCCGTCGCCGCCTATCTGACTTTGGCCGCCGTGTTGGCAGTGCTGGTGGCTTGGTGCCTGCCGGGCGGGCGATTCGGGACCGCCAATCGCGTGACCCTGCTGCGCGGTACTCTGACCGCTGCGCTTGCCGGTCTCGTCGGCCGCCTGCCGGAGGGCGGTCAGGTCGCCTGGCTGATCGTGGCGACCGCCGTCGCTGTCTTCCTGCTGGACGGTGTGGACGGCTGGCTGGCCCGGCGCAGCGGTACGGCCTCGGCCTTCGGGGCCCGCTTCGATATGGAACTCGACAACCTGTTGATTCTCGTACTCTGCGCCCTAGCGGTCGACTTGGGCAAGGCCGGGCCGTGGATCCTTCTCGCCGGCCTGCTGCGCTATCTTTTCCTCGGTCTCGGTCTCGTTTGGCGACGGATGGCAACGCCCTTGCCTGCGTCGCGCCGCCGGCGGGCACTCTGCGGCTTTCAGGTCGTGCTTCTCGTGGTCTGTCTTCTTCCCGTTGTGGCCCCGCCTTACAGCGATCTGGCGGCGGGCCTCGGCCTGGCCGGACTCGCCGTATCGTTCGCGCGCGATATCTTGTGGTTGGTTTCCCATCATTCCAAAAGTCAGGGAGTGCAATCATGAATCATACGCCTCGCCGGTTCGTCCGCGGCCTCGCGTTCGGCCTGGCCGCTTCGCTTGGCCTGCCCGCAGCCACCAGCCTTGCAACGCCCGCCGAATACCGCCTCGACCCGGAGCATCTGACGATCTCGTTCCTGGTCGAGCACATCGGCTATGCCAAGACGCTCGGCCGCTTTCTCGAGGGCGAAGGCAGCTTCGTCTTCGACGAGGAGGCGCTGACCCTCTCCGACGTCCGAGTCGTGGTTCAGACCGACAGTGTTTCGACCGACCACGAAAAACGGGACGAGCACCTGCGCAGCGACGACTTTCTCGATGTGGACGACTATCCCGAAATGACCTTCGTCGGACGGGAGTCGCGCCAGACCGGCGAGCGCACCGGGGTTCTCGAGGGCGAACTGACCCTCCTCGGACAGACCCGTCCCTTGACCCTGGAGCTGACCTGGAACAAGAGCGGTCCCTATCCCTTCGGTGACAATTATGTGACCGGCGTCTCGGCGCGCGGTACGCTGAAACGGAGCGAATACGGCATGACCTATGCGGTGGAAAACGGCTGGGTCGGCGACGAGGTCGAATTGATCATCGAGTTCGAGGCGATCCGTCAGGATTGAAGTCCGGCCGGTCCCGGGGATACGCTGGGGTCCGCGCGCGTAGCCATTCCGAAAACGACGCCGATGGATTGCCCTGTCCGGCCGTTCCCGGTCGCGCGAACTGGTTCCTTTCGCGCGGTTCTGTTTAGATTGCCCTGATGTGGCTTCGCGTCGGGGCCGACCGGGCTGTCGTGGCCGGCCGACCGGCGGCACAGGCCCGAAGGCGACGGGGAGAAGGGCTTCGCTATGACCTTGCGGCTTTGGAGACTTCAGGCTGTACGCGGGCCTGCATTGGCCTTGCTGACGGCCCTCACCTTGGGGCTCGGGCCGGGCGACGCGGTCGCGAGCGACGACTTTGCCGACATGCCCCACCTGTCTGCTGCGATCAACCGTGCCCTCGAGTACGAGCGCGACGGGACGTCCGTACAGTGGTCGAACGCTGAAACCGGCAATGCCGGCGCGATCACGGTTGAATCGACCTTCTTCCGGGACCCCGAGACGCCCTGCCGGACCTACCGCCGCACGACGCAGCGCGCCGACGGCAGCGCCGGCGAGATCTTCGGGACCGGCTGCCGCGAGCCGCGCGGTGTCTGGCGGTTGACCGAAGAGCCGCTCGAAGAAGCGGAGAAGCAAAAGGCGGAGGAGAGTGCCGGTTCCAAGACGGCGACACAGTCGCCGCGCGCGGACCCGGACACGGGCGAGCCGACTTCGGTCTTTCTGAGCGACACGCCTGCGTCGGCAAGCGAAGGTGATCAGGCGGCCGACGTGCCGGCGCCCTCGGAAGGCGCGGACCGGCCCGAGGCGGCCGGCGGCGAGGCCGACACAGCCTGGATGCCCCCGGTGCCCAGGCCCAAGCCTCAGATCGCGAGGATCGTTACCAGTATGCCCACCCAGTCAGACGAATGATGGCCTGATCGACCATGCAACAGCCTGCATTCGAGTTGCTGCGGCCCGGTTCCGACGGCGACCCGCCCGATCTGCCCGGGCTTGATCTCGAAGAACGGATCGGTGCGGGCGAGCTGTTCGACGTTTATCGGGCCCGGCACTCGGCCGACGGCTCTCCCGTCGTCGTCAAGCTGGCGCGGGCGCCCGGGTCGGCGGCGCGGCAATTGCTGCGCCACGAGGCCGAGATACTCGAGCTTTGTCGTCATTCCGCCGTCGTCCGGCTGGTGCGCCTCATCGACACGGAGGACAGCTGTGCCTTGGTCACGGCATTGGAAGCCGGCGAGAGCCTGGCCCAACGATTGACCGCCGACGCCGAAACCTGGGACGAAGACCGTCTTCGAAGGCTCCTGTCGGAGCTCCTGGACCCGCTGGCGGCGATCCACGAGCGCGGCGTGGTGCACGGCGACCTCAAGCCGGGAAACATCGTCGTGCGGCCGGACGGCAGTCCGGTCCTGGTCGATTTCGGTAGCGCGCATCGGCCCGCGGCAATGGCGCAGGGACGCGAGACCAGCCGCCTGACGCCGGGCTACGCCGCGCCGGAGCGCTATCTGACCGAAGGTCGCGAGGGGGCTTGGAGCGACCTCTACAGCCTGGCCGCCATCGCCTACCGTGTGCTGACCGGCCAGGTGCCGCAGGAGGCAGTGCGCCGGCTCGAACGGGACGGGCTCGTGCCGCTGGTGGACCGGTCGCCTGCCGGGTTCTCGCGAGGCTTTCTCGCGGCCCTGGACGCGGCGCTGGCACTCGATTCGGCGGCGCGACCGCAGACTGCCGAGGCGTGGCGCGAGCTGCTTTTGTCGGAGCCTCGGTATGCGCGCCCGGACGTGGCAGAGGATCCCAACTATCCCCCGACCATCGAGGTACGGCGCCGCCCCCAGACGACCGCCGTCGATCCGGGCAGGGTGCAGGCACTGCCGGACGAGACCGCCGCCCCCGGGAAATCGCGCCGCGGCGCCGGACTCGCGATCGGTGGACTGCTGCTTGCCGTGGCGGCGGCGGCCTATCCGGCCTGGGAGGGCTACAAGCGGTACCTCAAAAGCGAATGGACGGTCAGTGCCGACGGCTCCGGCGACAGCCGGACGATCGCCGGCGCCCTGGCGCAGGCCCGAGGCGGCGCTGTGATCGAGATCCGTCCGGGCGTCTATCGCGAGAGTGTGATCATGGACCAGACCGCCATTCTGCGCGGCATTCCCGA